>CAZZZR010000093.1:0-9130 GCA_964658605.1 uncultured Caulobacter sp.
CCGCGCCTGCGCCTTGAAGGAAAAGGCGTCCAGTGCGCTCGCCCTCCACGAACAACGCGTTCAGCGCGCCGCCCGCCTGAGCGAGCGGGTGGGCCAGGGGCACGAGCGTCGGGGCCACGCGGACCCGCGCCCCCTCCCCGTCCCGCTCGGCCTCGGCGATCAGCTTGATGCGGTGGCCGAGCGTATGGGCGAGCCGGATGTCCAGCAGTTCGACCCGCTCGATCCCCTCGACCTGCACGGCTTCGAGGTTCGGCGCGGCGCCGAAGGCCAGGGCGGCCAGGATGGCGAGCTTGTGCGCGGTGTCGAAGCCTCCGACGTCGGCGGTGGGGTCCGCCTCGGCGTAGCCGCGCGCCTGCGCTTCGGCCAGCACCTCGGCGAAGTCGCGGCCCGACGCCTCCATCTCGGTCAGGATGAAGTTGCAGGTGCCGTTGAGGATGCCCGCCAGGTGCAGCGTGCGGCAACCGACCACGGCCTCGCGCACGAGCTTCACGGCCGGCGCGCCGCCCATGACGGCGGCTTCGAACAGGAGTGCGACGCCCTTCGACTCGGCCAGCTTGGCGAGCTCCAGCCCGTGCGTGGCGATCAGCGCCTTGTTCGCGGTGACGACGGGCTTGCCCGCCTCCAGGGCTGCGGTCACCGCGGCGCGCGCCGCCCCCTCCGCTCCGCCGATCACTTCGACGAAGAGGTCGACGTCGGGCGCCGTGGCGAGGGCGACGGGGTCGTCGAACCACGCGCCCGCCTCGCGCCCGGGCTTGCGGCTGCGCGCGTTCACGCCCGCGACGACGACCCGCTCGCCCGAGGGCGCGAAGTCCGCCCGCTCGCCCACGAGCCTGACCAGTTCGCCGCCGACGGTGCCCAGGCCCGCGACGCCGAGCCGCCAGGTCCTCATTCCGCCGCCACCGCATGGGGCGCCGCCTCGGAGAGGAAGCGCTTCACGTTGCGCGCCGCCTGGCGGATGCGGTGCTCGTTCTCGACAAGGCCGATGCGGACGTAGCCTTCGCCGTACTCGCCGAACGCCACGCCCGGCGCCACCGCCACGCCCGCCCGCTCCATCAGCGCCTTGGCGAAGGCGAGGCTTCCCGCCGCGCGCCAGCTCTCGGGCACCTCGGTCCAGGCGACCATCGAGGCGGGGGGCGGGGTGATCGGCCAGCCGGCGCGGCCCATGCTCTCGACCAGGCAGTCGCGACGACCCTTGTAGGTGGCGCGGATCTCGGCGACGCAGTCCTGCGGGCCGTTCAGCGCCGCGGCCGCCGCCACCTGGATCGGCAGGAAGGCGCCGTAGTCGAGGTAGCTCTTCACGCGCGCCAGCGCCGCGCAGATGCGGGCGTTGCCCACCACCATGCCCACGCGCCAGCCCGCCATGGCGTAGGTCTTGGAGAGGCTGTTGACCTCGACCGCGATGTCCTTGGCGCCCTCGACCTGGAGCAGGGAGGGCGGCGGGTTGTCCTCGAAGTAGATCTCCGAATAGGCGATGTCCGACAGGATGATCAGGTCGTGCTTCTTCGCCAGCGCCACCGCCTCGCGGTAGAAGTCCAGGTCCACCCACTGCGCGGTCGGGTTCGACGGGTAGCTAAGGATCAGCACCGTCGGCGGCGGGGCCGAGTGCTTCATCGCCCGGTCGATGCCGGAGAGGTACTGCTCAGGCGACAGCGCCGGCACGTGGCGGATCACCCCGCCCGCCATGATGAAGCCGTAGGCGTGGATCGGGTAGGCGGGGTTGGGGCAGATCACCGTGTCGCCCGGCGCGGTCAGCGCCTGGGCGAGGTTGGCGAACCCCTCCTTGGAGCCGAGGGTGGCCACGACCTCGGTCTCGGGGTCGAGCTTCACGCCGAACCGCTTGCCATAGTAGCCGGCCATCGCCTTGCGCAGGCCGATCACGCCCTTGGACGCGGAGTAGCGCCCCGCCTTGGGGTCCCGTGCGGTCTCCACCAGCTTGTCGACGATGTGAGCCGGCGTAGGCATGTCCGGGTTGCCCATGCCGAAGTCGATGATGTCGGCGCCCCCCGCGCGCAGCCGCGCCTTGAGGCGGTTGACCTCCTCGAACACGTAGGGCGGCAGCCGCCGGATCTTGTGGAACTCGGGCGTCATCCGCGCACGATCACGGCTTGGGAGGCGCGGCGAACGGCGCCTTGGCGGCGTCGCGGGCGCGCTTGGCCCAGTCGGTGGAGACCTGGACCTGGTCCGCGGGCGGCGCGGCCGGGCTCTGCGCCTGCACGCCGGTTCGGGCGGCGTCGGCGAAGCCGGGCGTGTCCGAGGTCGTCAGCGGATTGTCGCTTTCCCAGGTCCGGAACGCCCCGCGCTCGCCCTTCAGCCCCGTGACCGCCTCGGCGACGCGGGCGGGCGGCTCCATATGCGAAGGCTTTGGCGGCACGTCGCGGAAGCTCGGATAGGCCGTCCGGCGCGACTCCGCCGCCAGGACGACGCCGGCGGCCGGGCTCTCCACATTGACCCCGCCCGGCTCCAGCCGCGAGGCGCGCACGAGGTCGCTGCAGCCCGCGCAGGCGCCGGCGCAGGCGATGGCGCACACCAGCAAAGATGTGCGGATGGGCGACTTCGGGCGCATCGGCGCGTTCTCCTTGCGCCCGGTCTTATGCGATGATGCCAGGGCAAGGAAGAGAGCGTGGCGCGGCCGTCCGACGGCCCGGACCTCGCCGGACCGGATGGAGACGACCATGGCCGACGACCAGCCGATGCCGACCCGGGCGCCTAAGGCGAAGGATGAACCGCGCGATCCGCCGCTCGCCGGACGACCGCCCTCCGCGGCCGCCGCCTCGCAGGAGGGCGTCGCCGCCTGGACGGCGCTCCTGGAGCCGGAACAGAAGGAGGCGCTGGAGACGCTGGCCAAGAATCTGGCCCGCGCCACCGCCACCACCCAGGCCGCCCTGGCGGTGGCGGCGCCCGCGCAGGCGGAGAGCGCCCAGACCGATCCCTTCCATGTCCGGCCCGCGCTGACG
Source organism: uncultured Caulobacter sp. (assembly GCA_964658605.1). Classification (GTDB taxonomy): domain Bacteria; phylum Pseudomonadota; class Alphaproteobacteria; order Caulobacterales; family Caulobacteraceae; genus JASLDZ01. The sequence continues at coordinate 2,955 of CAZZZR010000093.1, forward strand.
GAAGTGGCGGCGCAGCTGGCGGCGGAACCGGACCGGCTGGTCAAGGCGCAGACCGAACTCTTCGAACGCTACCTGGAGCTGTGGAGCGCCACCTCGCGACGCATTCAGGGCGAGGCTCCGCCCGCGGCGGCGGCCGACAAGCCGGGCGCCAAGCCGGACAAGCGGTTCAAGGACCCCGAGTGGACGGAGAACCCCGTCTTCGACGTGATGCGCCAGAGCTACCTCATCACCTCGGACTTCCTCAACTCGCTGGCGGGCGGGGTGGAGGGCGTCGACCCCATGACCAAACGTCGGGTCGAGTTCTTCACCAAGATGCTGACCGACACCTTCTCGCCGTCCAACTTCCTGATGACCAACCCCGCGGCCCTGCGGGAGGCGGTGGCCACCAAGGGGGCGAGCCTGGTCCGGGGCGCCGAGCAGTTCGCCGCCGACCTCGCTCGCGGCGAAGGCCACCTCGCCATCAGCCAGACCGACTACTCCAAGTTCAAGGTGGGCGAGAACGTCGCCACCGCGCCCGGCAAGGTCGTCTTCCAGAACGAGCTGTTCCAGCTCCTGCAGTTCTCGCCCACGACGGAGACCGTGTTCGAGGTCCCGCTGCTGATCTTCCCGCCTTGGATCAACAAATACTACATCCTGGATTTGCGGCCCGAGAACTCGATGATCCGCTGGCTGACGGCGCAGGGGTTCACGGTGTTCGTCACCTCCTGGGTCAACCCCGAGCCCGAGCTCGCGCACAAGACGCTCGAGAACTACATGCGCGAGGGCGCCTACACCGCGCTGGAGCAGGTGCTGGTCCAGACCGGAGCCACGCACGCGAACACCGTCGGCTACTGCATCGGCGGCACGCTCCTGGCCTGCACCCTGGCGCACATGGCCGCGCGCGGCGTGCAGGGGATCGGCAGCGCGACCTTCTTCGCCGCCCAGCAGGACTTCGCCGAAGCGGGAGATCTGCTCCTCTTCACCTCGGACGCCTGGCTGGCCGACCTGAACAAGCAGATGGACGCGGCGGGCGGCGTCCTGCCCGGCCAGTCGATGGCCGACACCTTCAACTCGCTGCGCGCCAACGACCTGATCTGGTCGTTCTTCGTGAACAACTACCTGATGGGCAAGGAGCCGGCCGCCTTCGACCTCCTGTTCTGGAACTCCGACCAGACGCGGATGCCCAAGGCGCTGCACATGAGCTACCTCGACGACTTCTACCGCTCCAACAAGCTGTCCAGGGGCGAGCTGACCGTCGACGGCCAGACGCTGGACCTCGGCGCCGTCACCGTCCCCGTCTACGTGCAGTCCTCGCGGGAGGACCACATCGCGCCGATGCGCTCGGTCTACCGCGGGGCGCGCCTGTTCGGCGGCCCGACGTCCTTCACGCTCGCAGGCTCGGGCCACATCGCCGGCGTCATCAACGCGCCGGTGGCCAACAAGTACCAGCACTGGGTCAACCCGGCGCTGCCGCCCACGGTCGAGGAGTGGCTGGCCGGGGCGGTGGAGCACAAGGGCTCCTGGTGGCCGCACTGGCGCGCCTGGCTGGCCGACCGCTCCGGCGGCCAGGTGCCCGCGCGCGACCCGGCGGCGGGTCGCCTCGCCGTGATCGAGGATGCGCCGGGGAGCTATGTGAAGGTGCGCTCCGACGCGGCCAAGGTCGCCTGACGGGCCCCGCGGAAGGAAACGGCATGATCGCGCTCGCCCCGCCTGCCAGCCCGGCCGCAGCCCAATCCAGCGTCACCGCGCTGCGGGAGATCCCGTTGCATTCCGGTGTCAACGCCGTGCGCGCCCTCTCGCCGGACGGGCGGGGCGGCCTGATCGTGGTCGCGACGCCCCATGTGGAGGTCGCCGACCAGTCCCACACCGACTACTTCGTCCTGCTCCAGGCGGCGAAGCGCGGCGAGGGCTGGGAGGTCGTGCGCACCGTGGGGCTGCGCCGCCCCGACGGATCCACGGACGACGCGCCCGCGGACCTCGTCAGCGACTATCCGCATACGGGAGAGGACCAGGTCGTCAGCGTCCGCTTCGCCCGCGGGCGTGTGGACGGCGCGCCGGCGACGCTGATGATCCGAGCCCAGCGCGACGCCGCGCTGCCCATCCCCGACCCGTCGCCGGTGACGGTGGACGTCTTCCGCCTGACCGTCAGCCGCGATTTCGGCGAGGCGCTGTTCCAGCGCGTCAGCCGCACGCGGTCGAAGGCGTGCTTCGACAACGCGGACGCGGCGCTGAAGGTGTTGCTGGGCCTGCCGACCCGCGCAGGCTTCGAGGGCCCCGCCGCAGCCAAGCCCTGCCCCTGACGGCGCGCCGGCGCTAGAGACCCGCGCCTTCGACGAGGCTGAACATCAGGTTGAGGTTCTGCACCGCGGCGCCGCTGGCGCCCTTGCCGAGGTTGTCCAGCCGGGCGATCAGCCGCGCCTGCCGCGTCTCCTCCGAGCCGAACACGAAGAGCTGCAGGTGGTTCGTGTTGTTCAGCGCCTCGGGGTCGAGCGTCTTCAACGCGCGGGCCTCTTGGAGTCCGACCACCTCGACGAACCGCTCGCCCGCGTAGGCCTCCACCAGCGCCGCGTGCACCTGCGCCACGCGAGGCGATCCAGGCAGGGCGGCGAGCTGCAGCGGGACCTCCACCAGCATCCCCTGCGCGAAACGACCCACTGACGGCGCGAACAGGGGGTCGTGCGTCAGCCCCGCGTGGTCGCGCATCTCCACCACGTGCTTGTGGGCGAGGTGAAGACCGTAGAGGCGGTAGGGCGTCTCGACGTAGGTGGGGGAGGCCTTGTCCTCGAACTCCGCGATCATCGCCTTGCCGCCGCCGGAGTAGCCGGAGACGGCGTTGACGGTCGTCGGCCAGTCCGCCGGGACGATCCCCGCCTGAACCAGCGGACGCACCAGGGCGAGGAAGCCGGTTGGATAGCAGCCGGGGTTCGACACCCGGCGCGAGGACGCGATCTCCGCGCGGTGGGCGGACGACAGCTCGGGGAAGCCGTAGGCCCAGCCCGGCGCGACCCGGTGCGCGGTGGAGGCGTCGATCACCTTCACCGCGGGGTTCTCGATCAGCGCAATGGCCTCCCGCGCCGCGTCGTCGGGCAGGCAGAGGATCACGGCGTCGGCGGCGTTGAGGAGTTCGGCGCGGGCTGAGGCGTCCTTGCGCCGCGCGGGATCGATGGACAGGAGCTCCACGTCTTCGCGCGGCTCCAGCCGCTCGCGGATCTGCAGGCCCGTGGTGCCGGCCTCGCCGTCGATGAAGACGCGGACGCTCATGGCGCGCTCCCGGAACGAAAACGGGCGCCCCGGTCTCCCGGAGCGCCCGCGATCATAGGCGTACTCTGAAGACGGTTTAGCGCTTGGAGAACTGGAAGCTGCGGCGGGCCTTGGCCTTGCCGTACTTCTTGCGCTCGACCACGCGGCTGTCGCGGGTCAGGAAGCCGTGGGGCTTCAGGACCGAGCGCAGCGACGGCTCGTAGTAGGTCAGGGCCTTGGAGATGCCGTGGCGGATGGCGCCGGCCTGGCCGGAGAGGCCGGAGCCCTGCACCTGAACGTCCACGTCGAACTGGGTGGCGCGGTCGGAGACCTGCAGGGGCTGGGCGATCATCATGCGCAGCACCGGGCGGGCCAGATAGACCTCCTGGTCGCGGCCGTTGATGGTGATGCGGCCGGAGCCGGGCTTCAGCCACACCTTGGCGATGGCGTTCTTGCGCTTGCCGGTGGCGTAGGCGCGGCCCTGCGCGTCCAGCTTCTGCTCGTAGGTCGGGTGCGCCTCGGCGGTGGCCGTGCCCATGCCGGCCAGGGCGTCGAAGCCGCGGGCGGGAGCGGGGGCGGCCGGAGCCGGGGCGGGCGTCGCTTCGGGAGCGGCGGTCTCGGGGGTCACGTCGCTCACGGTCAGGCGCTCCGGACGTTCTTGGTGTTCAGGTCGGCGAACACGACCGTCTGCGGTTGCTGGGCTTCATGGGTGTGGTCCGGACCGGCGAAGACGTGAAGGTGCGTCATCTGCCGGCGAGCCAGCGGGCTCTCCTTGGGCATCATGCGCTCCACGGCCTTGCGGATCACGCGGTCGGGGAACTTGCCGGCGAGCACCTTGTCGGCGGTGCGCTCCTTGATCCCGCCGGGATAGCCGGTGTGCCAGTAGTAGGTCTGCTGGGTCAGCTTCTTGCCGGTGAACTTCACCTTGTCGGCGTTGACGATGACCACGTGGTCGCCGTTGTCGACGTGGGGGGTGTAGTCGGGGCGGTGCTTGCCGCGCAGGTGGAGGGCGACGAACGAGGCGAGGCGGCCGACGACGGCGTCCTGCGCGTCGATCACGATCCACTTCTGTTCGACGTCCGCCGGCTTCAAGGGAGCCGTCGTCTTGGTCAGCATCGGTCTGAGGTCCGGATGGAGGGCGTGGTCCGGACGCGAACGGCCGGCGAGCGAGGGGCGGCGGATACAGGCCGCACCCGCCTGCGTCAAGCATAATCAGCGCACAAGGGCGACGCAAAGCCTTCGCCAGCAAGCGTTTGCGGGCTCTGGTACCCCGATACCGCTCAGTCGTGCGAGCGGCGGGTGCGCCACGCCAGCACGAGCGCCATGGTCAGCACGCCCACCGCGCCGAGCTGGTGCAGCGCCGCCAACCACGGCGGGTCGCCGGCCCACAGCGTCAGAACGCCGAGCATGACCTGCACGGTCGCGGCGCCCACGAGCGCCCAGGACGAGCGCACGACCTTCAGCGGCACCCGCTTCTCGCGCACCGACGCGATGGCGAAGGCGAGGATGCAGCCGAACACGAGGTATCCCATCAGGCGGTGATTGAACTGCACCGCGGGCAGGCTGTGCAGCAGCGAACCGAAGACGCCCTGCGTCGGGTCGACGTAGCCCTCGGGGAAGACCTTGCCCGCCATCAGCGGCCAGTCCTGGTCGATCAGCCCCGCCCTCCCGCCGGACACCAGCGCTCCGAACAGGCATTGCACATAGACCAACGCCGCCAGCGCAGGGGCGCCGTAGGCCCAGCGCGGCTCGGGCTCGGCGCCCAAGCGGCCCCGACCCGCCCACGCCTCGAGCCCCGTCCATACGCAGGCGCAGAACAGCAGCAGCGCCAAGCCCAGGTGTGTGGCCAACCGTTCCGGCGCGACCGAGACCCGGTCCTGCAGCCCGCTCGCCACCATCCACCAGCCGACAAGGCCTTGCAGGGCGCCCAGCGCAAAGATCACCGCGCAACGCCAGATCAGCCTGCGGGGAATCCGGCGGGTGACCAGGAACACCACGAACGGGGCGAAAAACACCAGGCCCGTGAGCCGCGCGAGCAGCCGGTGCGCCCACTCCCACCAGAACAGCGGCTTGAACTGATCCAGCGTCATGCCGGCGTTGAGCTGCTTGTATTGCGGGATCTGCTGGTAGTGCAGGAACTCGGCCTGCCAACCCGCATGGCTGATCGGTGGAATCACCCCGCTGATCGGCCGCCAGTCGGTGATCGACAGGCCCGAGCCGGTCAGCCGGGTCGCCCCGCCGACGATCACCAGCGCCACCACCAGCGCGGCCACGGCGTAGAGCCAGACGGCGACGGACAGGGACTTCTCGCGGTTGTAGCTCCAGCGCATGGCCGCGCTTCTAGGATGCCCGGCCGGACGCGTCCACGCGCGGCGGCTGGGACGAGAGGGCGCTTGGGCGTAAGAGAGCATCGGGCGACAGGGTCAAGAGGTCTCGATCGGATGCCGACGCGGATGCGCAAGCTGGTGGGATCGGTCGGGGTGCTGGTCTTCCTCGCCGCCTATGTCTGGATCGTGGCGCTCGTCGCCGATCATGTTCCCAAGGCGATCGGGTGGGAGACGCTGTTCTACGTCACGACGGGGATGCTGTGGGGCGTGCCCCTGATCCCTCTGATCAAGTGGATGAACGGCTCGCCGCGGGGGTGACGGCGGAAAGGTCGGCTGGTCGGAGCGACACGATTCGAACGTGCGACCCCTTGACCCCCAGTCAAGTGCGCTACCAGGCTGCGCCACGCTCCGAGGCCGAGGCGCGCTTATAGGGAGCGGTCCGGCAGGGCGCAATCGCCAAATGGCGCCGAGACGTCAGCGCGGAAGGAGGGCGTCGATGCGCGCCTTCACCGCCTCCAGGTCCTCCAGGATCGCGTCCAGCCGCCCGCGCGCCGCGGGTCCCAGGAGCGGGGCGGACACGACCGAGGGCGAAGGCGCGTCGAAACGCTCGGGGGGGTCGTCGGCGGCCGG
>CAZZZR010000094.1:0-9075 GCA_964658605.1 uncultured Caulobacter sp.
CCACCAGACGGGGTCGGTGATAGCCTTGGCCGCGACGACGGCCCACAGGCTGCGCTCGCGCAGGAGGCGCGAGAGCGGCACGGGCACGACGGGAGCAGAGTCGGTCCGCTCCGGCGGCCGGTCCGGCAGCGCCAGCCAGCCCGCGACCCAGATCAGCCCGAGCGCCCCGGCGGCCGCGAAGGTCCAGCGCCAGCCGATCGCCGCGCTGACCGCCGCCACCGCCAGCGGCGTCAGGATCGCGCCCAGCGTCGGCGCGGCGTTGCCCAGCCCGATGACGAAGCTGCGAGAGGCCGGCGGATACCATGTCGAGACCGCCTTGATGGCGGCGGGGGTGTTCACCGCCTCCGCAGCTCCCAGCACGCCGCGGGCGCCCGCGAACTGGGCCACCGTGCGCGCCGCCCCGTGCGCCGCGGCGGCCAGGCTCCACACCGCCACGCCGAGCGCGAACCCCCGGCGCAGGCCCACCCGGTCGAGGAACCAGCCCGCGCCCACGAGGCCCACGACCGCCGCCGCCTGGAAGGTGGAGATGACGCCCGCGTAGTCCGCGTCGCTCCAGCCCAGGGCCGCGGCCAGCTCGGGCTTCAGCAGCGCCAGCACCTGCCGGTCGACGTAGTTGAGCACGCCGGCGGTGAACAGCAGCACGAACACCCATTGACGCAGCCGTCCGGAGGCGGCCGCAGGCGGCGGCGCCTCGTCGGCAGCGGCCGCGCTCACCCGCCGAAGTTGGCGCGCAGCACCAGCCCCACATAGCGCTGGGCATCGCGCGGGACCTGGAACCGCACCTGCGCGCCCGGCACCCGCGCGTCGGTGTAGTACTGGTCGGTGATGTTGCGCACGAGGAAGCTCAGCCGCCAGCGGTCGGACTTGTCCAGCAGGGAGACGCTCGCATCCCACAGGCCGTAGGCGGGCTGGACGCCGTCAGGCGACTGGTTGATGTCGTACTGTGTGGTGCTCTGCCACGAATAGCCGGTGTTCAGGCCCACGTCGACCGGCAGGGTCGTGACCACGCGGTAGTCGGCGGCGAAGTTCAGCTTGTACTTGGGCGCGTAGGGCAGCGTCTTGCCGTTGATCGCCGCGGCGCAGGTGACGGCGGCCCCGACCGGGCAGTTGAACTTGTCGATCTGCGCCCATTCGTAGGTCGCGCCGCCCGACAGCGTCAGGTCGCGGATCGGCTTGGCCGTGTAGTCCGCCTCCAGCCCGCGGGTGGAGACGGAGCCGGCGTTGATCAACCGGCTCACGACCTGGCCCGCGACGTTGTCGAAGAAGTTGGTCTGGTAGCCGTCGAACCCTTCGTAGAAGGCGGCCAGGTTCAGCACCACGCGGCCCTGGAACAGCCGCGACTTCAGGCCCGCCTCGTAGTCGTCCGACGTCTCCGGGCTCAGCGGGGTCTGGTCGCGCGCCAGCATGTTGAAGAAGACGTTGATCGCGGGGCCCTTGTAGCCGCGGCCGTAGGACAGGTATCCGGTGATCCCCGGCGTGACGTCGTATTCGGCGCTCGCTCGGGCGGTCCAGCCGTCGGCGTTGGTGTCGCCCGTGCCTGTGAAGCTCGCGTTCACCCCGGGCCCCGCGGGCGCGGCCACGCGGGTGAAATCGTAGGACACCTCGTCGTGCGACCACCGCACGCCGCCGGTCAGGCGGACGCGGTCGCCCAGATGGAACACGCCCTGGCCGAACACCGCGTAGTTCTCCAGCGTCGTCGACCAGGCCGCCGTTCCGTCCGCCGCGACGGTCGGGCCGGCGGCGGGGCAGGGGGTGGGGACGGTGGCGGAGTAGGCCACGCCCGCCGTCGGCGCGCAGGCCGTGGCGTGGCGGTTGAACGTGTTGTCCTGGTCGGTGTGGTAATAGAAGACGCCCGCCTGCCAGTCGAAGGCGCGACCCGCGGGCGAGGCGACGCGCAGTTCCTGCGTCCACTGCTCGAAGCGCAGGAAGCCCACGTCGCGCGTGCCGACGTCGCCCGCGCCCGCGCCGGCGTTGACGTATTCCGGCGCGTCGGAGCGGAAGTCGCCGTCCCGGTTCTCCTCGTTTCGCCAGTTGCGGTAGGCGGTGATGGAGGTCAGCGTGTAGCCGTCTCCGAACCTCCAATCGACCTGGCCTGATAAGCCCCAGTTCGAGTCGGTGGTCTTGGGCGTGATGTCGTTGTCGATGTCGAAGTTGTGCTTGCCGATCTGGACCGGCGCGACCGAAGGCGCGAACACGGCGGTGTTGTAGACGGTGTTGGTGAGCTTGCCGATGATGTCGGCCGAGGCGTCGTCAACCTCGTGCAGGTAATCGCCGATGACGGTGACGGTCAGGTCTCTGGTCGGCGTCCACTCCAGCTTGCCCCGGCCGCCCAGGTGCTCGTAGCCGTTGACCACGTCGCCGTTGTAGACGTTGCGCGAATTGCCGTCGTATCGGCTGTAGAGGCCCGCCAGCGACCCGCGCAGGGTGTCGGTGATCGGCCCCGACACCTGGCCGCGCACCTTCTGCTCGTCGTCCTCGAAGATTCCGACTTCGGCGAAGCCTTGCGGCGTGGCCGAGGGGCGGCGGGTGACGATGTTGAGCAGGCCGGCGGAGGCGTTCTTGCCGAACAGCGTTCCTTGCGGTCCTCGCAGCACCTCGATGTGGTCGAGGTCGAGGAAGTCGAAGGTGGCCTGCCCGGGCCGCGCCAGCACCACGCCGTCCACCACGGTGGAGACCGCGGGCTCGGCGCCCGAGGCGAAGGAGATGGTGCCGACGCCCCGGATGTTGAGCGCCGAGTTCACGTTGGTGGTGCCCTTGCGGAAAGTCAGCGACGGCACCTGCTCGACCAGCTGCTCGGCGCTGGCGGTCTGGCGGGCGGAGAGCTGGTCGCCGGAGACGACGGTGATCGCCAGCGGCACCTTCTGCAGGTTCTCGCTGCGGCGCTGCGCGGTGACCACCACCTCGGCCACCGCGTCGGCCACCTGCTGGGCCGTGAGCACCGGCGTGGGCGAGGCGGCGGCCGGCAAGGGCGGCGAGGTGGGCGAGGGCGGCGCGGGCTGGGCTTGCGTCTGGGCCTGGGCCCCCACGGCGAAGGCCGCGCACAGCCCCCCCGCGGCGGCGGCCGCAAGGCTGCGACGTCGAATGGTCATGACATGGCTCCCCGTCGGCCCGCTCTTGCGGTGCTTCGTGCAGGTTTGTCCCCGGCGCGTCGTCCCGCCGCCAGCTAGAAATCCTGATCCGCCGCCGAGGGACGGCGCCCGCGCCCGGCCTGGACGACCCCCCCGGCCCGCGGTAGCGGAGCGCCATGCCCTCCGCCGAGATGTCCGCCGCGCCGGCCGCCGACCGGGCGGGGCTGATCGCAGCCTTCGGCTGCTACGGGCTCTGGGGCCTCCTGCCGCTGCTGTTCCAGGCGGTGGAGCGGGCGGGCGGCGGCGCGGTCGAGACGGTGGCGTGGCGCACGCTGTTCTCGATCCCCGTGGCGGCCGCGCTGGTCATCTGGACGCGGCAAGGTCCGGCGCTGCGGGCGCTGGGCCTCAGGGGCGGCGCGACGCTGGGCCTGTCGGCCGCGCTGATCGCGTTCAACTGGCTCGTCTACGTCTGGGCCGTGCATCACGGCCGCACGCTGGAGGGGAGCCTCGGCTACTACCTCAACCCGCTGCTGAACATGGCGGCGGGCGCGCTGCTGTTCGGGGAACGGATCTCGCGGGCGGGCTGGGCGGCCATCGCCCTCGCCTCAGTGGGCGTGGCGCTGCAGGCGGCGGCCCTGGGCGCCGTGCCGTGGGTGTCGCTGGCCCTGGCGCTCAGCTTCTGCGGCTACGGGATCGTGAGGAAGCGGAGCGCCGCGCCGGCGCAGGGCGGCCTCCTGGTCGAGTGCCTGCTGCTGGCCGGCCCCGCTGCGGCTTACCTCGCGGGGCAGGCGGCGCACGGCGGCGGCGTGTTCGGAGGAAGCGTAGCCGCCACGGCGCTCCTGGCCTTCTGCGGGCCCGCGACGGTCGCGCCGCTGGCCCTGTTCGCCTTCGCCACCAAGCGGCTGCCGCTGACGATCATGGGCTTCGTGCAGTTCCTGGCGCCGACGCTGCAGTTCGCAATCGGCGTGGAGGGCGGCGAGGCGCTGACGCCGCTGCGCCTGGTCTCGTTCGGCTTCATCTGGGCGGGCGTGGCGGTGTTCGCCGTCGCCGCCCTGAGACGGACCCGCGCGGCGCGGCGCGCGGGTTTGGAGACGACCGGGACGGACCTCAGAACCCCAGCTCCGCCATCTCGACCACCCGCCGCTCCCGCGCGCTGAGCTCGGCGGCGGCCCCGATTCCGACCGCGCGCAGGCCGTCCTCCGCCGTGACCGCGACCGGCCCGTCCCCCCGGCAGGCGGCGAGGAAGGCGGCGAGCTGGTGGTAGGTGGCGCCGTGGTGCGATCCCGCGGCCAAGGCTTCCGGATCGACCGCCACGTGCTCCCGTTCCACCGTCTTGGGCGCGAACAGCGGCGTGCGCGGCGCGATCACGATGTCGCCGGAAGGAATGGAGACGCCAAGCTTGGCTTGGTCGCCGACCGCCCAGATCGCCTCCTGCTCCGGCTCCCCCTCGGCGAACATGCACAGCTCCAGCATGGCGCGGACGCCGCCTTCGAAGTCGACGACGGTGTAGCTGTTGTCGATGATGTCTGGCCGTCGTCCATCGTAGCGCTCGTCCAGGTGATTCACATCCATCGCGCCCGAGCAGAACACGCGCACGGGCTCGGACTCGGTGATCAGCCGCATGAGGTCGAAGAAGTGGCAGCACTTCTCCACCATGGTCCCACCCGTGTTGGCGGCGAAGCGGTTCCAGTCCCCCACCTTGGGCAGGAAGGGGAAGCGGTGCTCGCGCATCGACAGCATCCGCAAGCGGCCCACGCGGCCGGCGCGCACCTGCTCCACGAAGCGGGCGGCGGGCGGCATGAAGCGGTACTCCATGCCGGTCCAGAACACCGCCGAGCGCCGTGCGGCCTGGGCGGCGGCCCAGCGCGCGTCGTCGACCGTCGTGCACAGCGGCTTCTCGCAGAGGATGTGCAGGCCGGGCGCCGCGAAGGCCTGCTCCAGCACCGCGCGATGGGTGTGGTTGGGCGAGGCGATCAGCACCGCGTCCAACCCGCCCGCCGCCAGGAGCGCGCGCGCGTCGGCGTGCGCGGCCACCCCCTCCCGCCCCGCGCCGAGCGTGTCGAGCGCCGTCGCGCGCGAGCCTTCGTCCGGGTCGGCGATAGAAACGATGCGGGCGTCGGGCAGGAGTTTCAGGTTGCGGATATGCTCGCGACCCATCATGCCCGCGCCGATGAGGCCGATCCGCAAGCCGTCCGTCATGAGCGAGGTCTCCGCATGAGCGACGCCCCCTCCCACGCCCCGCGCCCCCTCGGCAAGGGCGGGCTGACCGCCTCGCCCATCGCCTGGGGCATGTGGCGGTTCACCGGCGACGACGCCTCCGCCGCCCAAGTCAAGGTCGAAGCCGCGCTCGACAGCGGCTTCACCCTCCTGGACACCGCCGACATCTACGGCGTCGGCCACGAGGGCTTCGGCTCGTCGGAGGCGCTGCTGGGGCGGGTGCTGGCGGCGGCGCCGAACCTGCGCGCCCGCATGGTGCTGGCGTCCAAGGGCGGGATCGTCCCCGGCGTCCCCTACGACTCCAGCGCCGCCTACCTGGAGCGCGCCTGCGAGGCCTCGCTGAAGCGCCTGGGGGTGGAGCGGATCGACCTCTACCAGATCCACCGGCCCGACTTTTTGGCCCATCCGGCGGAAGTAGCGGGCGCGCTCGACCGGCTGCGGGCCGCGGGCAAGATCGCCGAGGCGGGCGTCTCCAACCACACCGCCGCCCAGGTGGCGGCGCTGCAGGCGCACCTGCCGTTCCCGCTGGCGTCGATCCAGCCGGAGTTCTCCCCGCTCGCCATCGCGCCGCTCTCGGACGGCGTGCTCGACCGGGCGATGGAGCGGGGTCTGGCGGTGCTCGCCTGGTCGCCCCTGGGCGGCGGCCGGCTCGGAGACGCGTCGGGCGCGATCGGCCGGGTGGCGGAGGTCGTGGCGGCCTTGCGCCCGGTGGCGCAGGCGCATGGCGTGCCGGTCAGCGTGGCGGCCTACGCCTGGATCATGGCCCACCCGTCCGGCGCCGTCCCCATCGTCGGTAGCCAGTCGCCGGCGCGCATCCGCGAGGCGGCGCAGGCGCTGACGGTGCGCTTCACCCGCGCCGAGTGGTATGCGGTGCTGACCGCCTCCCGCGGGGAGAAGCTCCCGTGAGCGCAGAACCGCCGCCCTGCGAGGTCGCCTGGTTCGGGGCCTTGTGCGACGACGACTACGAGCTCCTGGGCGTTCCCGATCCCGCGCTCGCCTCCAGCTACGAACATTGCCGCGGGATCGCGCTGGCGGCGGAGGAGGGCGGGTTCGACAACCTGCTCCTGCCGTCCGGCTACGCGCTCGGGATCGACGCGGTCGCCTTCGCCGCGGCCATCGCTCCGCAGCTGAAACGGATGCGCCTCCTGGCCGCCGTGCGCTGCGGCGAACTGCATCCCGCCCAGCTCGCCCGGCAGCTGGCCACCGTCAACGCCATGATGGGCGGACGGCTGACGGTGAACGTCATCTCCAGCGAAGTGCCCGGCGAGACCTTGCCCAGCGGCCCCCGCTACGCCCGCACGACCGAGACCATGGCGATCCTGAAGACGCTGATGTCGGGACGGCCGCTGGACCACCAGGGCGAGTTCTACAAGCTGAAGCTCGACCCGCCCCGTATCCTCTCAGGCCCGCGCACGCCCCCTCCGCTCTACTTCGGCGGCCTCTCGGACGACGCGCGCGACGCCGCGGCGCAGGGCGCCGACGTCTACCTCATGTGGCCCGACCGGATGGAGGCGGTGAAGGCGATCGTTGACGACCTCTCCGCCCGCGCCGCCGTCCGCGGCCGCACGCTGAAGTTCGGCTACCGCGTCCACGTCGTCGTGCGCGAGACCGAAGCCGAGGCACGCGCCGCCGCCGACCATCTGCTTTCCCGTCTCGACGCCGCGCAGGGCGAGGCCATCCGCGCCAGGTCGCTGGACGCCGCGAGCTTCGGGGTCCGTCGCCAGGCCGAGCTGCGGGAGGCGTCCGCGGGCGATGGCTATGTGGAGGAGAACCTCTGGACCGGCATCGGCCGCGCCCGCTCCGGCTGCGGCGCCGCGATCGTCGGCGATCCCGACCAGGTGCTCGCCAAGCTGAACGCCTACCGGGCGCTGGGGATGGAGGCCTTCATCCTCTCCGGCTATCCGCACCGCACGGAGTGCGACCTGTTCGCCCGCCACGTCCTCCCGCACCTCGACCACGGCCCGCTGGTCGTGGCCCCACAGGGCTGAGCCGTTGAATCGAGGCTTGGCCGCAAGTCCCAAAGGCCGTATGGCGGGTTCGGGTTGGAGCCATCCGGCCCGCACATAACGCGCGCCGGTGCTCCTTCGGGAGCTTAAAACGGGAACACGGTGAAGGCGGTCCGCCGCCCCAAGCCGAGGCTGTCCCTGCAACTGTAAGCGGTGAGCGCGACGCCGGCGCCTGCGAGAGATCGCAGGCGATCCACTGGGCCGGTCCTGCGGGACGGGCCTGGGAAGGATGCGCGTCACGCGTCGACCCGCGAGCCAGGAGACCTGCCGGCGCACGGTCGCTCTCGCCTAGGCCCAGGGAAAGGCCGTGGCGCGGTTCTCCGTCTGAGCGACGAGCCTGCGGCCGGGGCCGCATCGGCTCACGCGCCGGCGCCTGAGCGTCCGCCGTCGCGTGCGTCGACCGCTCGTGCAGAGCGGACATCCCGGCCTCGTCGCACCGACGCCGGGGACTTCGACATGAGCCGACACCTTATCCGCCTCACGACCCCGTCCGGCGCGCCCCCGGACGCCGCCGCCGCACGGAGGGCGGCGAAAGTGCTGCACCTCTCGTCCTGGGTCGCGATCGCCTGCGCGGCCCCGGCCGCCTCCGTCGCGCAGACGATCCCCGCCGAGACGCAAGGCAAGGAAGCCGAAGCGGTCTCCGAAGTCGTCGTGACCGCGACGCGGGACACCGAGGGCGTGCAGCGGGACCTGACCGGGTCGTCGATCACCCTGGTCACGTCCCAGGACCTGGAGGACCGCCAGACGCAGGTTGTTTCGGACGTGCTGCGCGACGTGCCCGGCGTGGCGGTCAACCGGACGGGGACTGTGGGCGGGCTGACGCAGGTGCGCATCCGGGGCGCCGAGAGCAACCACACCCTGACCCTGATCGACGGGATCAAGGCGAGCGACCCCTATCTCGGCGAGTTCGACTACGCGACGCTGATCGCCGACGACGTGGCCCGGGTCGAAGTGCTCCGCGGAGAGCAGAGCGCGCTCTACGGCTCCGACGCCATCGGCGGGGTCGTCAGCTACATCACGGCCTCGGGGCGTGAAGATCCCGGTGTGAGCGCCCGGGTCGAGGGCGGCTCCTTCGGCACGGAGCAGGGGAGTGCGCGAGCGGCCGGCGTGGCCGGCGGCCTGGACTACGCCCTCAGCGGCAACATCCTGCACACGGACGGGATCCCCGTCGCGCCGCAAGGAAACCGCGACGTCGGCTCCACCATCGGGGCCGCGGCGTTGAAGCTGGGCTACCAGGTCAACGACCATTTCCGCCTGCGGGGCGTCGTTCGCTACAGCTACACCAACGCCGATTCCGACGAACAGGACTATGCAACGACCGGAAACGCGATCGACAGCGCCGACTACTACAACAACCGCGCCGTCTACTGGCTGGGCGCGGCGGAATACGAGGGCCTGGACGGCCATTGGCGCAACACGCTGACGGTCCAGGGCGCCGACACTGAGCGCAAGAGCTACGACGCGTTCGGCGTGGGCGGGCTTGGGTCCGGCGATGACGGGTCGCGCCTGCGAGGCTCCTACGTCACCAGTTACAAGCTGGAGCAGGGCCGGTTCGAGCAGACCTTCACGGGCGCGGTGGACCTCGAGCGGGAGGCGTTCCGCACGATCGACCCGTCCGGCTATGCGGACACCACCGAGCATCACGTGTCCACCGAAGGCGTGGTGGGCCAGTACGACCTCGTCTTCGACAAGCGCCTCGCCGTCGGCGGCGCCTACCGGCACGACTGGAACGACCTGTTCCGCGACGCCGACACCTTCCACCTGCAAGCCAGCTACAGGTTCGA
>CAZZZR010000095.1:0-9052 GCA_964658605.1 uncultured Caulobacter sp.
CCATCAACCGTCAGGATTCTACGACAACCACCGCGTTTTTACACAGCCTCAGTCGGAAGCCGCCGCGAAATCGAGTAGCGTTGAGATGGGGCTATGGACGGCCGCGATTCCCGTCGGCCGCACGGGGGCGACACATGACTTTGACGGGGCAGCCGCCCAGAGCGGCCAACATCGTCCAGCGGGCGACCAACATCCTGCTGCGGCCCTCCGCCGAGTGGGACGTGATCGACCACGAGCCGGCGACGGTTCAGAGCCTGTTCACCGGCTACGCCATGATCCTGGCCGCCATCGGTCCGATCTGCAGCACCTTGGGAATGATGGTGTTCGGCATCGGCATACCCGGCGTCGCTGTGATCCGGCCCTCGCCGGTCGGGCTGATCGTGTCGGCGATCGTCTCCTACCTGCTGTCGCTGGCGATGGTGTTTGCGCTGGGTCTGGTGATCGACGCGCTGGCGCCCAGCTTCGACGGGACCAAAGACCGGCTCAAGGCGATGAAGGTGGCCGTCTACGGCTCAACCGCCTCCTGGCTCGCGGGCGTGTTCGGCCTGATCCCGATGCTGGGCATCCTGGGGCTCCTCGGCCTCTACAGCCTGTTCCTCGTCTACCGAGGCCTGCCCCGGCTGATGAAGGCGCCGCAGGAGAAGGCGCTGGGCTACATCGCCGTCGTCACGGTGCTGATGATCGTGCTGGCGATCGTGGCCGGACTGGTCGTCGCGCCGCTGCACATGCTGGGCGCCGCCGCCGGCGCGATGACGACCACCACGACGACCGTCACGCACTACTGAGCCTAGCCTGAGCCCCATCGGCTGGAGACCCTACACCCCGCCCGTGATTGGCCCCGAGGCGCGGCCGTTCACGAACTGGTCGACGTAGGCGTTTCCGGAGTCGTCGATCTCGCTCGCCGGGCCGCGCCAGACGATCCTGCCGTTGTGCAGCATGGCGATCTCGTCGGCGATCTTGCGGGCCGACGCCATGTCGTGGGTGATCGAGACGGCCGTGCAGCCCAGGCGGCGCACCTGCTCGACGATCAGCTCGTTGATGACGTCGGCGTTGATGGGGTCGAGCCCCGTGGTCGGCTCGTCGAAGAACAGGATCTCCGGGTGGGCGACGATGGCCCGCGCCAGGCCCACGCGCTTCTGCATCCCGCCGGAGATCTCGTTGGGGTAGAGCCGGCCGACGGCCGAGGGGTCCAGCCCGACCTGGCGCAGCGCCTCGCAAGCGCGGTCGCGGGCCTCGGCCCTGGGCACGTGGTCGGCGTGGGTGAGGCGGAAGGCGACATTCTGCCAGACGCTCAGGGAGTCGAACAGCGCCGCCCCCTGAAAGAGCATCCCGAACGCCGCCATCCTCGCGTGGTCGCCGCCCCTCTGCCCGCGCACCGCCAGCCGCTCGGCGCGCACGCCGTCGACCAGCACCTCGCCCTGGTCGGGCTCCATCAGGCCGATGGCGATCTTCAGCGTCACCGACTTGCCCTGACCGGAGCCCCCGATGATCACCAGCGAGCGGCCGACCGCCACGTCCAGGTCCACCCCGTCGAGCACCGCGCGGCCCTCGAACCGCTTGGTCACGCCGCGCAGCTCCAGCTTGGGGGCGGCGGGGTAGGGGAGGAGGTCCCCCAGGTCGAGCAGCGCCTGGCTCATCGGGTGAAGAAGCTCGTCAGGACGAAGTCGGCGGCGAACACCAGCACCGCGGCCGACACCACCGCGTTGGTCGTCGCCCGCCCCACGCCCCGCGCCCCGCCCGAAGCGTTGTAGCCGTGGTAGCACCCCATCAGCGCCACGATGAAGCCGAACACCGCCGCCTTGATCAGCCCGGAGACCACGTCCCACGAGGTCAGGAAGCTCCAGGTGTTCTGGATGTAGGTCACGTCGTTGAAGTCGAGCTTGGCCACCGCCACCAGCCAGCCGCCGGAGATGCCGATGATGTCGGCCACCGCGGTCAGCAGCGGCAGGGTCAGCACCGCCGCCAGGAGGCGCGGGCCGACGAGGTAGCGGAACGGGTCGGTGGAGAGCGTCTTCAAGGCGTCGATCTGCTCGGTGGCGCGCATGGCCCCGATCTCGGCGGCGATGGCGGCGGAGACGCGCCCCGCGAGCATCAGAGCGGCGAGCACGGGGCCGAGCTCGCGGGTGATCCCCAGCGCCACGATCTGCGGCATGATCTGCTCGGCGTTGAACCGCCCGCCGCCCGTGTAGATGTTGAGCGCCAGCGCGGCGCCGGTGAACACCGCCGTCAGGCCCACGACGGGCAGCGACAGATAGCCGATCTGCAGCAGCTGCCGCGCCAGCTGCGTCGGATAGAGCGGCAGGGTCAGGGCGGCGTAGGTTCCGCGCGTGGCGAACAGCCCCAGCGCGCCGCAGCGGCGCACGAGCGCGAGCGTCGCGGCGCCTGTCGCCCGGACCGGGTTCATCCCCGCGCGCCCACATACCGCCGTTCCGAGCGGGCGCCCAGCCGCACCAGGAGCTCGTAGGCGATCGTGCCGGCGGCGGCCGCGACCTCGTCGATCGGCACGTCCGGCCCGACGATCTGGACGGGATCGCCGGCGCGCACGGCGGGATGGTCGGTGACGTCGAAGGCCATGAGGTCCATGGAGATGCGCCCGAGGCTGCGACAGCGTCGGCCCGCCACGCTTCCATAGGCGGTGGGAGCGCCCGCCCGCAAGGCGCCGTCCGCGTATCCGGCGCCGACGATCGCCACGCGCAGCGTCTCCTCCGCGGTGAAGGCCGCACCGTAGCCCACCGACCCGCCCGGACGCACGGTGCGCACCTGCAGCACCGGAGCCTCCAGCGTCGCCACCGAGCGGAAGCGCGGATCGGGGACGCCGCGCGGGCCGCCGCCGTAGAGGCAGATCCCTGTGCGTACGAGCTCGAAGGCGTAGTCGGGTCCCAGGAACAGCCCGTCGGACGCCGCCAGGCTCCGCGGCACGCCTGGGAAGGCGGCGGCGGCCGCGACGAAGCGCGACCTCTGCGCGGCGTTCATCGGGTGGTCCGGCTGGTCGGCGCAGGCGAGGTGGCTCATCACGAGGCTCAGGTCGACGCCGCGCAGCCGGTCGGGCGAGGCGGCGAGCGCGTGCGCCTCCTCCGGCGTCACGCCCAGCCGGTTCAGGCCCGTGTCGATCATCAGCGCCGCCTCGCCCCCACCGGCCCCGGCGAAGGCGGCGACCTGGTCCAGCGCGTTCAGCACCGGCGACAGCCGCGCCGCGGCGAATCCCTCCGCATCGGCATGGCCGCAGCCGTCGAGCACATAGATGGTCGGCCCGAGGCCCAGCGCCCGGCGCAGGCCGAAGCCTTCGGCCGCCCGCGCGACGAAGAAGGTCGACGCCCCCTCCGCCCGCAGCCGCCCGGCGACCTCGGCGGCCCCCAGCCCGTAGCCGTTCGCCTTCACCACCGGCGCCGCCTCGGCTCCCCGCGCCTCGCCCCGGAGCGTGGCGTAGTTTGCGGCGAGCGCGCCGAGGTCGACGGTGAGGACGGACACGAAGGCGGCTTTAGCGGGCCTGAGCAGCCTTGCGAAGCGACTTGCGAAACGAGCTTCGGATGGGCACGCTCGCTCCGCGCACTCGGGAGGCGGCTATGCGGTCCATGGTCTTGGGAGCGGTGGCGGCGGGGCTGCTGATTGGCTCCGCGGCTCAGGCGCAGGAGCCGGCGCCGGTCGTTGCGAAACCTGCGGCCTCCGCCGAGAAGCTGGCGCTCGCCCATCAGATCATCGTCGTCAGCGGGGGCGAGACGCAGCTGCGGGCGAAGCTCGTCGGCTTCCTGGGCGCGGCCAGTCAGCTGAGGGCCGACGTCATTCCCACTTCCGCCCGGGTGACGAGCGACGAGATCATGGCGCAGATCTAGGCGTCTTTCCTGGAGGTGCTGCCGCAGATCATCACGCTCGCGGAGCAGTCCTACGCCGACAACCTCACCGAGCAGCAGATGCGCGACTATGCAGCGTGGCTTAGCAGCGAATCGGGTCGGGCCATCCGCGACAAGAGCGTGGTCATCTCCACTCAGATCATGCTGGGCGAAGCGCCGCTGATCCGCGCGATGATGCCGGGCCTCATCCAGAAGGCCGTCGAGCGGGCCTGCGACCGTTCCCAATGCACGGCGCAGGACCGGAGCACGCTGATCGCGGCCATCACCAAGGCCATGCCGAAGGGCTGACCGGCGGTCAGCGGCGGATGGAGAAGGCGAAGCCGAACATGCGGGGTTCGCCGGCGATGTAGGTGGGCAGGCCCACGTCTTCGCCGGTGTTGCCGGCGTCCTTCAGGTACTTCTCGTCGGTGGCGTTGGTGACGAAGGCCTCCAGCCGCCAGTTGCGCCCGTTCGGCTGCCAGCGCAGGCGCAGGTCCAGGAGGCCGTAGGCGTCCTGGTACTCGTTGAACACCAGCGGCCGGATCAGGGCGCCCGTGAGGAGCTCGGGCCGGGCGTTGTCGTCGTCGAAGAAGGCCTTGGTGCGGTAGACGTAGGTGGGCGTGAACTCGAACACCCCGCCCAGCGCCGGCAGCGTCGCCGTCGCGCCGATCGAGAACTGGTTGTCCGGCGTCAGGCGGAAGTGGTTGCCCTCGTAGGCGCCCGAGCTGAACCGGCCGTGCGTGTAGGTGTAGGTCCCGAACAGCTCCAGTCGGGACGTGACGTTGTAGTTGGCCTGTCCTTCGAAGCCGTAGTCCTCGGCCGAGCCCGCGTTGGTGGTCACGAACTGCGTGCCCTGCTGCACCACCGTCTGGAAGTTGCTGTACTGGTAGTAGAAGCCCGCCATGTCGAGCTGCAGGCGGCGGCCCAGGAGCAGGAGCTTGGTCCCGCCCTCGTAGTCGTCCACCGTCTCGGCGGGCACGACGCCGAAGGTCGGCGCGCCGTTCGGGTCCGTGGTGGCGGGTCCGGTCACCGCCAGAACCTCGGGCCGACGTCCGCGGGCGTATGTGAGATAGACGCTGGCCGTCGGGTCGAGCTTGTAGAGGGCGTTCACCCGCCAGCTCAGCCCGTCGTCGTCGATGTGCTGGCGGTAGGTGTCGCCGTTGTTGGTGGTCGGGTTGTCCTGCACGCCGTAGTTCGGCAGGCCGGGCGCGCCGGGGACGGTGGCCGCCAGGAGATTGGTGAGCGTCGGCGCCTTGAGCAGCGCGCCGAGCACCGAGGCGCCGTTCAGGTTGCGCGAGGCGAAGCTCGTCGTCTTGTGCTCGTAGGAGTTGCGCAGCCCCGCCGACATCTGGAACTGGTCAGTGAAGCGGTAGGTGGCGTCCGCCACCACGTCGAACGCCTCGACCCGGTTGCCGTCGGTGTAGTCCTCCTGGTGGCCGGTGGAGAAGTTGCTCGCCGCCGCCGTCGCGAGCGGGAGCAAACCAGGCCCGTAGCCCAGGAGGCCCAGCAGCGTCTGGGCCGTCGCCGCGGTGCTGTCGATGGTCGAGAGCGGCGCGGGGTTGGGGTTGGTGCGGTCCAGCGTGCCGGCCACGAGCGCCAGGGCGGCGCGCTCATCCACCTCGATCGGGATATGGTACTTGCCCTGCTCGCCGAAGCCCGACACGCCGACGAAGCCCGAGAGCTTGCGGCCCTCGTAGTTCAGCCGGAACTCCTGGCTGACCTGATTGTCGTAGGTGTCCTCCGCCGCGCTCAGGATGGGATAGGAGAAGCCGTCAGGGTCGAAGATCTCGGTGTCGTCGAAGTGGCGAAAGGCGGTGATCGACGACAGCCGCCACTGGTCGCTGAAGCGATAGTCCGCCAGCTCCGTCACGCCCCACACCGTGCGGTTGATGCCCATCTTGCCGCCGAGCGAGAAGTCCGCGGGCACCGACAGCGCCGCGCCGGTGTAGGGGCTGGTGTTCCCGAGCGTTGCGCCGGTCGTCGGGTTGGTGGGGTTGAAGGTGGCGTTCTTGAACGAGACGGCGCTCGGCTGGTCGCTCTCGTAGTTGAAGATGAAGTCGGTGTTCAGCTTGGGCGTCGGCTTCCAGTTCACCGCCAGCCGCACCGCGCCGGAGTCCACCCCGTTCAGCGCGTCGCCGCCCAAGAGGTTGTCGATGTAGCCATCGCGGCGGCGGTAGCGGCCGGAGATGCGCACGGCCAGCGTGTCGTCGACCGGCAGGTTCACCATGCCCTCGGCCAGGCCGTAATCGTAGTCGCCGCCCTCCACCCGCGCGTTCCAGTCGAAACCGGCCTCGCTGGCCTTGTTCTGGATCACGTCCACCGCGCCGATCAGCGCGCTGCGGCCGTAGAGGGTGGACTGCGGGCCCTTGGCGACTTCGATCCGCTGCACGTCGAACAGCTCCACGAAGCTGCCGCGCGACTTGGAGATGTCCACCCCGTCCTGGAAGATCGAGACGCGCGGCTCCTCGGTGGCGTCGCCGGAATCGGTGGTGATGCCGCGCAACACGAAGCCCGCGTCGTTCACCGACTGGTTCTGCACGTAGAAGCCGGGCGTGAACTGCGCCAGGTCATGGAAGTCGCGGATGTTCAGCTTCTCGAGCGTGTCCGCTCCATAGACGGTCAGAGTGATCGGTACGTCGATGGCGCTCTGCTCGCGCTTCTGCGCCGTGACCACCACCTCCTGCAACTCGCCGCCAGGCGCTGGGGGGACGGGCGGATTTGCGGGCGGTGAGGTCTGCGCCGCCGCGCCCGCCGCCGCTATCGCCCACGCGGCCGCGCCGCCGCAAAGCCGCGCCCGAACCTTCGTCATGTCGCCACTCCCCCAGGAGCCGCACCGTTAGGAAGGGGATGCGACGTGCGAGCGACGGCTTGGCAACATCGGTGTGACGTGGCGCGAACGCCTCAGTGCGGCTGGTAGCGGTCCTCGCGCGCCAGGTTGCCGAACTTGGTCAGGTCGGCGTTGAAGGACAGCTTCACGGTGCCGATCGGCCCGTGGCGCTGCTTGCCGATCACGACCTCCGCGACGCCGGCGAGGCGGTCGAGATCCTCCTGCCACTGCAGGTGTTCAGGCGTGCCTTCCTTGGGCTCCAGGCGGCCGAGGTAGTAGCTCTCGCGATAGACGAACATCACCACGTCGGCGTCCTGCTCGATGGAGCCGGACTCGCGCAGGTCGCTGAGCTGGGGCTTCTTGTCCTCGCGGTTCTCGACCTGGCGGGAGAGCTGGCTGAGGGCGATCACCGGCACGGCCAGCTCCTTGGCCAGCGCCTTGAGACCCTGGGTGATCATGGAGACCTCCTGCACCCGGTTGTCGCCCTTTGAGCCGTCGGTGGTGACGAGCTGCAGGTAGTCGACCACGATCAGGTCCAGCCCCACCGAGCGCTTCAGGCGGCGCGCGCGGGCGGTGAGCTTGGCGATGGAGAGGCCGCCGGTGGCGTCGATGTGCAGGGGCGCGTCCTGCACCTCCACCGCGGCGTCCCGCACCCGGTAGTATTCACTGTTGTCGATCTCGCCCTTGCGCAGCCGGTCCGAGCTGACGCCCGAGACGTCCGCGAGCAGGCGGGTGGCGATCTGCTCGGCGCTCATCTCCAGCGAGAAGAAGGCGACCACGCCGCCCGAGGAGGTGCGGCGCGAGCCGTCCTGCGCGATCTCATAGCTGTAGGCCTTGGCCACGCTGAAGGCGATGTTGGTCGCCAGCGCGGTCTTTCCCATCGAGGGGCGCCCCGCCAGGATCACGAGGTCGGACGGGTGCAGGCCGCCGAGCTGGCGGTCGAGGTCGATCAGCCCTGTGGACAAGCCCGCGAGCCCGCCCTCCCGGTCCTTGGCCTCGCTGATGGTCTCGACGGCCCCGGCCAGCGCGTTGGCGAAGGTCTGGAAGCCCTGGCTGGCCCCGCCGGTCTCGGCCAGAGTGTAGAGCTGCTGCTCGGCGGTCTCGATCTGCTCGCGCGCTTCGGTCTCGTGGTCGCCGCCGGCGCTGACGGCGATCTCGCCGCCGATGCGGATCAGGTCGCGCCGCAACGCCAGGTCGTAGATCACCCGGGCGTAGTCCGGCGCGTTGGCCGCAGGAGGCGCGCGGTCGACGAGGTCGGCGAGGTAGCGCAGGCCGCCCAGCGCCTCGAACGCCGCGTCGGCGCGGAAGCGCTCCATCAGCACGATCGGCTCGGCCAGCTGGCCCTTGCGGATGTGCTCCTCCATGGCCTGGAACAGGCGCTGGTGGAACGGCTCGTAGAAGTGGCGGGCCGAGAGCTTGTCGGTCAGCCGCTCGTAGGCGGCGTTGTCGAACAGGACGGCGCCCAGCAGGGCCTGCTCCGCCTCGATGTTGCACGGCAGGTGGGCGATCGGCTCGACGGGGGCGGCGGAGCTGAAGTCGTGGGAGGCCGAGGTCATCTGCGTTCACCTAGCAGACGGCGAAGCTCCAGCCCTGCGGCGCGTTAACCCCGTCCACAACCTTGACGGCGGCTGTGGATGGCGCGGCGCTTGACCGCCGAAACGACGAAGGCGGCGGGTTGCCCCGCCGCCTTTATCCGCTCGCCAGAACAGGGTGCGGTCAGTATTCCGCGTCGCGCTCCGCGGAGCCCGCGCCGCCTTCGAGCATGTCCTGCGCGGTCGTGGCGGCCGCGGTGCGGTCGTCCTCGAACTGGCTGGCGATGACGTCCTCGCCGCGCGACTGGCGCTCGGCCTCGTCCATGCTGCGGGCGATGTTGACGTGGATCGTCACCGTCACTTCGGCGTGGAGCTGCACCTTCACGTCGTGCACGCCCAGCGTCTTCAGCGGCTTGTCGAGCACGATCATGGAGCGGTCGACGCGACCCTGGTCCTGCTGCACCACCTCGGCCACGTCGCGGCCGGTGACCGAGCCGTAGAGCTGGCCCGTCTCGCCCGCCTGGCGGATCATGATGTAGCTGGCGTCGTTAAGCTTGTCCGCGATCCGCTCGGCGGCGGCGCGGTTCTCGGCGTTGCGGGCCTCGATGGTGGCGCGCTGGCCTTCGAAGACCTTCAGGTTGAGCGCGGTGGCCCGCAGGGCCTTGGAGCGCGGCAGCAGGAAGTTGCGGGCGAACCCGTCCTTCACCGTGACCACGTCGCCGATGGCGCCCAGGTTCTGGACGCGCTCGAGAAGTACGACCTTCATAGGTTCCGCTCCCTCACTTCACGACGTAGGGGAGGAGCGCCAGGAAGCGGGCGCGCTTGATGGCCTTGGCCAGTTCGCGCTGCTTGATCTGGCTCACCGC
>CAZZZR010000096.1:0-8954 GCA_964658605.1 uncultured Caulobacter sp.
GCCTGGTTCGCCGGCAAGCGCCACGTCGGCATCACCGCCGGCACCAGCACGCCGCAGGACGTGATCGAAGCCGTGCACCAGCGCGTGCGCGAGCTGGCGGCGGGCTAGCGGCGGAGAGGCGGAGGGCGGCAGAGAAGGAGCGGAACAGAGACGGAGGAGACAGGGGCGAGAGCACGCGAAGGCTACGATCCTCCCGCGCCTTGAGCTGCCCACCCCGTCCCTAGGCTCGCCCCCATGACCGATGCGGCCAGCGCTGCGCCAGCGGCCGAGGTGGTGCTGACCGGCGACCTCGAGCTCGGCTACCAGGTCGACCTCGACGCCTTCTCCGGCCCGCTCGACCTGCTGCTGTTCCTGGTGCGGCGCAGCGAGGTCGCGCGCCTAAGCAAAAGGCCGCCGGGCGCTGGGTCCGGCGGCCTTCCGCAAGGTCAGGCGGACGCTTGGCGGGTCAGCAGTTGTAGTACATGTCGAACTCGACCGGGTGCGGATGCAGCTGCAGCCGCGCCACCTCGGCCATCTTCAGCTCGATGTAGGAGTCGATGAAGTCGTCGTCCATCACGCCGCCCTTCTTGAGGAAGGCGCGGTCGGCGTCCAGGTTCTCCAGCGCCTCGCGCAGCGAGCCCGCCACTTCCGGCACGCTCTTCTGCTCCTGTGGCGGCAGGTCGTAGAGGTTCTTGTCGAGCGCGGGGCCGGGATCGATCCTGTTCTCGATCCCGTCCAGCCCCGCCATCAAGAGCGCGACATAGGTGAGGTAGGGGTTGCCCATGGGATCGGGGAACCGCACCTCGATCCGCTTGGCCTTGGGCGATGACACCCACGGGATGCGGATCGAGGCGGAACGGTTGCGGGAGGAGTAGGCCAGCTTCACCGGCGCCTCATAGCCCGGCACCAGGCGCTTGTAGCTGTTGGTGGTGGAGTTGGCGAAGGCGTTGATCGCCTTGGCGTGCTTGATCACGCCGCCGATGTACCAGAGGCACATGTCGCTGAGGCCCGCATACTTATCCCCGGCGAACAGCGGCTTGCCGTCCTTCCAGATCGACTGGTGGCAGTGCATACCCGAGCCGTTGTCGCCGAAGTAGGGCTTGGCCATGAAGGTCGCCGACTTGCCGTAGGCGGCCGCCACGTTCTGGATGACGTACTTGTAGAGTTGCATCCGGTCGGCCATCGTCAAGAGGTCGCTGAACTTCAGGCCGAGCTCGTGCTGGGCGGGCGCCACCTCGTGGTGGTGCTTCTCGGGCTCCATGCCCAGCTCCTGCATCACCGCCAGCATCTCGCCGCGCAGGTCTTGCCCGGAGTCGATCGGGTTGACCGGGAAGTAGCCGCCCTTGGGCCCCGGGCGCGCACCCATGTTGCCCTCGGGGTAGACCTTGTTGGTGTTGGCCGGCAGCTCGATGGAGTCGAAGCTGTAGCTCGTGTTGTGGGCGGCGGTGGACCAGCGCACGTCGTCGAAGATGAAGAACTCGGCTTCGGGGCCGAAGTAGACCTGATCGCCGACGCCCGCCTCCTTCACATAGGCCAGCGCCTTCTTGGCGATCGAGCGCGGATCGCGGGAGTAGGGCTCGCCGGAGTCGGGGTTCAGCACGTCGCAGAACAGGAACATCGTGGTCTGCTGGTAGAAGGGGTCGATGTAGGCCGTCTTCAGGTCCGGCTTCAGCAGCATGTCGCTCTCGTTGATCGCCTTCCAGCCGGCGATGGACGAGCCGTCGAACATCGTGCCCTCCGACAGGAAGTCGTCGTCCACCAAGTCGATGTCGAAGGTGACGTGCTGCATCTTGCCCTTGATGTCGGTGAAGCGGACGTCGACGTACTTGACGTCCTTCTCCTTGATCTGGGCCAGGATCTCGGCGGGCGTGCTCATGGAGGGGTCCTTGTTGTCTTCGAGCCTTGCGGCCGTTGCGGTCTAGGGGCGTGCGCCCCGGGGTGGCCAGATCGGGAGGGCGCCGCTCAGAGCGCCGCGGACCCGCTCTCGCCGGTGCGGATGCGGATGGCCTCGGCGACGTCGGAGACGAAGATCTTGCCGTCGCCGATGCGCCCGGTGCGGGCCGCGGCCACGATGGCGTCGACCACGCCCGAGGCCTGGTCGTCGGAGACCACCACCTCGATCTTGATCTTGGGCAGGAAGTCGATGACGTACTCGGCGCCGCGGTAGAGCTCGGTGTGGCCCTTCTGGCGTCCGTAGCCCTTGGCTTCCAGGACGGTCATGCCCTGCACGCCCAGCTCCTGCAGCGCTTCCTTCACCTCGTCGAGCTTGAACGGTTTGATCACGGCTTCGATCTTCTTCATGCGGCGCGATGGAGCATGCCGCCGCGGCGGGCTCAAGCCATGGCCTCGCGTCTCGCGCAGACGTGAGGAACGGGCGCCGCGCAAACGGGCGCCGGGCGCCTGTCTGTGCGGCGGCGCTTGAGCGCCCCGGCGGGCGCCTTACAAGGACGCGTTCTCCCAGCGTAAGGGGGATCGGGAGCGACCATGGCGCGGGTGTGGATGGTTCGGCACGGCGAGGCGCAGACCGCCTGGGGCGCCGGCGATCCCGACCCCGGGCTCAGCCCCGTGGGCCTTCGGCAGGCCGAGGCGGTCGCCCGCACGCTCACGGCCGCCGGGGCCGTGCGCATCCTCACCTCGCCGCTGCGCCGCTGCCGCGAGACGGCCGCGCCCTTCGCGGCGCTGAGCGGCCTGGCGGTCGTGGTGGAGCCGAGGGTGGCCGAGATCGCTTCGCCGCCGGGCCTGCCGCCGTCCGAGCGCCGGGCTTGGCTTTCGCGCGCCTTCGAGGGCGAATGGGCGCAGATCGAGGGGGACGACTACGCCGCCTGGCGGGACGCGGTCGTCGCGACGGTGGCCGCCTCGCCCGGCG
Organism: uncultured Caulobacter sp.; assembly: GCA_964658605.1. Lineage (GTDB taxonomy): Bacteria > Pseudomonadota > Alphaproteobacteria > Caulobacterales > Caulobacteraceae > JASLDZ01. The sequence continues at coordinate 2,846 of CAZZZR010000096.1, forward strand.
CGGTCGTCTTCACTCACTTCGTAGCGATCAACGCCGCCCTTTCGGCCGCGACGGGCAGCGAGCGGGTGGTCGTCCGGCGGCCGGCCAACGCCGCCGTCGCGGTCTTCGAGACCGACGGCGCGCGCCTGACGCTGGTCGACGGCGGCGTCGAGGCGGACGGGGCCGTGCTGTGAGCGCGTCCCACCACGACCGGCCGCGCCCGATCCTCACCACCGCCGCCCTCCGCGCCGCCGACGCCGCCGCGGGGGAGGCGGGAACCCCTGTCGCCGTGCTCATGGAGCGCGCAGGCGCGGCGGTGGCCGCAGCGATCCAGGCGCGCTGGACGCCCCGGCCCGTCGTGGTGCTCTGCGGCCCCGGCGACAACGGCGGCGACGGCTACGTGGCCGCGCGACGGCTGGCGGCGGCCGGATGGGCGGTGCGGGTCGCGGCGCTCGAGGGCCGCGGCAGGCGCTCGGACGCGGCCGAGGCGGCGCGAGCGGGCTGGACCGGCGAGGTCGGGCGCGTCGGCGCCGCAGCGGTCGAGGGCGCCGGCCTGGTGGTCGACGCCCTGTTCGGCGCGGGCGGACGACCCGCGGCGGCGCCGGCCCCCGCCGTCGAGGCGCTCCGCCGGGCGCAGGCGCTGGGCGTCCCGATCGTGGCGGTGGACCTTCCGACAGGACTGGCGGGCGACACGGGCGTCGCGGCGGGCCCGGTCGCCGCCTGCGCGCTGACCGTCACCTTCCATGCGCCCAAGCCCGCACACGTTCTGCAGCCGGCGCGCGGGCTCTGCGGCGAGCTGGTCCTCGCCGACATCGGGCTGGCCCCCCTCCCCGAGCCGCGCCTGGTGGAGAACGGCCCTGCGCTGTGGGCGCGCCGGTTTCCCTGGCCGGCGGTCACAGCTCACAAGATGCAGCGCGGGCGGCTCGTGGTGGTCTCCGGCGGGGCGGCCCACACGGGGGCGGCGCGGCTGGCGGCGCGGGCGGGCCTGAGGATCGGCGCGGGACTCGTCACCGTGCTCTGCCCGCAGGACGCGCTGCTGGTCCACGCCGCGGCGCTGGAGGCGGTGATGGTGCGCCCCTTCGACACCGAGGACGAGCTCCTGGAGCTCGCGGAGACCGCCGACGCCGCCGTCATCGGCCCGGGCGCCGGCGTCACCGAGGCGACCGCCGACAACGTCCTGGCGCTGGCGCAGACGGGCGCCGCGATGGTGGTCGACGCCGACGCGCTGACGGTGTTCCGCGACGACCCGTCCGAGCTCTTCAGCGCGCTCGATCGCGACGACGTGCTGACCCCCCACCCGGGCGAGTTCGAGCGCGTGTTCCCGGGCCTGCTCGACCGCTCGCCCGAGCGGATCACCGCCGCGCGGGAGGCGGCGAAGCGGGCGGGCGCCGTGGTGATCCTGAAAGGGGCCGATACGGTGATCGCCGCGCCCGATGGCCGCGCCGCGGTCAACGTCAACGCCGCCCCGTGGCTGGCGACGGCGGGCTCGGGCGACACCCTGGCGGGCTTCGTCGCCGGCCTCCTGGCGCAGAACATGGAGAGCTTCGAGGCCGCCTGCGCCGCAGTGTGGATCCACGCAGAGGCCGGCGCCCGCTTCGGCCCCGGCCTCGTCGCCGACGACCTGCCGGACCTCGCCCCGGGCGTGCTGCGCGACCTCTACGCCGCGCGCTGAGCCGCCGACGCGAGGGTGGTGCGGATGAGAGGGCTCGAACCTCCACGCCTTGCGGCGCTGGAACCTAAATCCAGTGCGTCTACCAGTTCCGCCACATCCGCACGCGCCGGGCGGCGCTTTTCACACGGCGGCGCGCTCGCCTCAAGCCGCCGGCTTTGACCCGGAAGGCCGGTTGCGCCATATGTCGTCCCTTCGCCGCCTCGGGTCCGGACGGGACCTGCGGCGGCGCTCTCGTTTCAGAACAGACCCGGCCCTTCTGCGCCGGGCGACGGCGGAAGAGCTCCCATGTCTGTGCAGGTTGTCGAGAAGTCGGGCGAGGGCCTGAGCCGCATCTACGGCGTGACGGTGCCCAAGGGCGACCTGTCCGCCAAGCTCGAGGCCAAGATCGCCGAGATCCGGCCGCGCATGAACCTCAAGGGCTTCCGCCCCGGCAAGGTGCCGACCGCGCACGTCAAGAAGATGTACGGCCGCTCGCTGATGGGCGAGATCGTGCAGGAGGCGATCGACGCCGGACAGACCGAGGCGCTGGCCCAGGCCAAGGCCCGCCCCGCCGCCCAGCCCGACCTCAAGCTCGCCAGCGACATCGACAAGGTGATGCAGGGCGAGGCGGACCTGGCCTTCGACCTCGACATGGAGCTGATGCCCGACTTCGAGCCGATCGACGTCTCGACCATCTCGCTGAAGCGCCCCGTCTATGCGCCCACCGAGGCCGAGGTGGACGAGCAGCTGGCCGAGATCGCCAACTCGAACCGCACCTACGAAGCCAAGAAGGGCAAGACCGCCAAGTCCGCCCCCAAGGCCGAGGACGGCGACATGCTGGTGGTCGACTTCACCGGCCGCATCGACGGCGAGACGTTCGAGGGCGGCTCGGCCGAGGACGCGGAGCTGGTGATCGGCTCCAACCGCTTCATCCCGGGCTTCGAGGAGCAGCTGATCGGCGCCAAGCCCGGCGCGACCGTCACGGTGAAGGTGACCTTTCCCGAGGACTACGGCGTCGAGACGCTGAAGGGCAAGGCGGCCGAGTTCGAGGTGGTCGTGAAGGAGCTCAAGGAGCCCGCCAAGGAGGAGGCCTTCGACGACGCCTTCGCCGAGCGGCTGGGCCTGCCGAGCCTTCAGGCGTTGAAGGACGCGATCAAGGGCCAGCTGGAGCGCCAGTACGCCGGCGCAAGCCGCTTCAAGGCCAAGCGCGCGCTCCTGGACGTGCTGGACGAGAAGCACGACTTCCCGCTGCCGCCGCGCATGGTCGAGGCGGAGTTCGCCTCGATCTGGGCGCAGGTCGAGCAGGAGAAGGCGTCAGGCGAACTCTCCGACGAGGACAAGGCCAAGTCGGACGACGAGCTGAAGGCCGAGTACCGCAAGATCGCCGAGCGCCGCGTGCGCCTCGGCCTGGTGCTGGCCGAGATGGGCACCCGCGCTTCGGTGCAGGTGTCGGACGAGGAGATGCGCGGCGCCCTGATCGCCGAGGCCCGCCGTTACCCGGGCCAGGAGCGCGAGGTGCTGGAGTTCTACCAGAAGAACCCGCAGGCCGCCGCCCAGCTGCGCGCGCCGGTCTATGAGGAGAAGGTGGTCGACGACATCCTGGCCAAGGCCCAGGTCGAGGACGAGCCCGTCTCCAAGGAAAAGCTGCTTGAGGAGGACGACCTGCCCGAGGGCTATGGGCAGGCCTGAGGCCGACCACCTGCGGCGGCCCGCTCGCGCGGGCGCGCCGCCCTTCGGGCTAGGCGGTCAGGACTGGCCGTTGGCGGCGCGGGCGGCCTTGTTGAAGCTGCCCTTCAGGTTCGTGCCGACCGTCTGCACCGTCGCGATGATGACGACCGCGATCAGCGCCGCGATGAGCCCGTACTCGATCGCGGTGGCGCCTGAGTCGTCCCTTGCGAAGCGTCTTAAGAAGGTCATGTCCGGCCGGCTCCGTATAGGTTGAGCCACCCTTTACGGAAATTGCTGAAGAATTTGCTTGGCGACGTTCTTAACCCATCGTGACGCGCGGTGGGCCGGGACGGCTGTCTGCTAGACCATCCTTCCCCGATGGAGACCGCCATGAGCCTGGACGGACGCTACGACCCCGACAACGTCTTCGCCAAGGTGATCCGCGGCGAGCTGCCCGCCGCCAAGGTGTTCGAGGACGACGAGGTGCTCGCCTTCATGGACCTGTTCCCGCAGGCGCGCGGACACGTGCTGGTGGTCTCCAAGGCATCGCAGGCGCGCAACCTGCTGGAGGTCGAGCCCGAGCGCCTGTGCGGGCTCATGCTCGGCGTTCAGCGCGTGGCCAAGGCGGTCCGCGCGGCGCTGGAACCGGACGGGATCGTCGTCACCCAATTCAACGGCGCGCCGGCGGGGCAGACGGTGTTCCACCTGCACGTCCACGTCATCCCCCGCTACGAGGGCGAAGCGCTGGGCCGCCACGGCGCGGGCAGCGCTGCCGACGTGGAAGAGCTGAAGGCGCTGGCGCGCGCCATCGCGGCGAAGATCAGCTGATGGCCGAACGACCCGATCCCGTCCTGAAGCCCTTGCGGATCACGCTCGGCCTGCTGGGCGTGGTGCTGTTGGCGATGCTGGTCGCGACCGGCGTCTCCAGCTGCCATCACGCGGGCTGGATGTGAGCCTCAGCCGCCTCGCTGGTTGAGGAAGGTGACGACCACGCCGGGCTTCACCGCGTCTGCGACCTCCAGGGCGTCCCAGTTGGTCATGCGCACGCAGCCGTGGCTGCCCGTCTTGCCGATGAGCTTCGGTCCGGGCGAACCGTGGAGACCGTAGCTGGGCGCGTCGAGCGCGATCCAGACCAGGCCGACCGGGTTGTTCGGGCCTGAGGGCACGGTGAACTTGCCGTGCTTCTTCGGGCCCCACGTCAGCTTCTTCGGGTCGTAGACGTAGGTCGGATCGCGGGCGACGCCCTTGACCTTGTGCGTGCCTGAGGGCGATGGCCGGTCCGTCGACCCGACCGTGGCGGGGGCGAAGACGATCAGCTTGTCGTCCTTGTCGTAGGCGTTCACCGCCGCGTTGGCCTTGTCGACCTGGATGTGGTCGATCTTGGGCAGCGACACTTCGCCGACCTGCGCCACGGCCAGCACCGTGCCCGCCTTGCCGAAGTCGGCGCCCGGGTTGAGCGCCTGCAGCGCCTCCTGGCTCATGTGGAACCGCTCGGCCAGCATCTCCAGCGGCGTCGTGTAACCGGCGTGGTCCAGCTTCGAGAGCTTCCACAGGTCCTCGCCGACGTCGGGATAGTAGGGCCCGGCCACGTCCTGCGGCGTGACGGTGTAGGTCGCGGCGACCGGCTGGGCCCCCGGCGCGTTCAGGGCGGCCCAGACCGCAGGCGTGATGTCGCCGTCGCTCTGCAGCCCCTGCGCGGAAGAGAAGGCGGCCACGGCGTGGCGCAGGTTGGTGCCCGGGGTGCCGTCGATGACGCCGGGGGAGAAGCCGGCGCGGGCGAGCAGCACCTCCGCCTTGAGCAGCATAGGAACCGCGATGGGATCGGCGGCTGCGGCGCCCGTCGTGTTGGAGCTCGCGGCCGCGGCGTTCGTGGGCGGCGCGGCGTAGAGCGCCTTGTTGATCTCGTCCACGCGCTGCTGGATGACGGGATCGGCCACCTCGGCCGGCGCGGCGACCTTGACGGGCGCCGGCTTGGCTGGAGGCGCCTGGGCCGTCTGGCTTCCGCCGCCCGAAGGCGAGCAGGCGGCTGCGGACAGGGCGATCAGGGCGCTCGCGGTCAGCGAGGCGGCGCGGACGGTCATGGACGAGAGCTTTCGGAGGAGGACGCCTCTTCAAGCACCGCCGCGCCTGACTGTTCCCTGAACGAGCGGGCTCCTCCCTCCCGTCAGGGAAGGAGGAGACAAGGCTAGACCAGGGCCGGCTCGCCCCCGTCCGACGCCGAGGCCGAAAGGTCGGTGTCGGGGTGGATCTCGATCTCCCCGGGGCGGGTCTCGCCGTTCAGGGGCTCGATCTCGAAGACGATCTTGCCGTCCTTCAGATCGACCTTCACGTGCCCGCCGCCGACCAGGCCGCCGAAGAGGATCTCGTCGGCCAGCGGCTTCTTCACATGCTCCTGGATCACCCGGGCGAGCGGGCGGGCGCCGTAGAGCTCGTCGTAGCCGTTCTTGGCCAGCCAGTCGGCCGCCTCGTCGCTGAGCTCGATCGTCACGTTGCGGTCGGCGAGCTGCGCCTCGAGCTGGATGACGAACTTCTGCACCACGTGGCGGATGGTCTCCGGCGCCAGCGCCTTGAACGTCACGACCGCGTCCAGGCGGTTCCTGAACTCCGGCGTGAACAGCCGCTGGATCGCGGCCTCGTCCGCGTCCGACACCCGGCCGCGACCGAAGCCGATGCCGTTCTTCTGGTTGTCGGAGGCGCCCGCGTTGGTGGTCATGATCAGGACCACGTTGCGGAAATCGACCTTCTTGGCGTTCGAGTCGGTCAGGGTGCCGTGGTCCATCACCTGCAGGAGGATGTTGAACACGTCGGGGT
>CAZZZR010000097.1:0-8953 GCA_964658605.1 uncultured Caulobacter sp.
GGAGCTTGATCTCCTTGACCTCGACCACCTTCTGCTTCTTGCGCGCCTCGTTCTTCTTCTTCTGCTCCTGGAACTTGAACTTGCCGTAGTCCAGGATCTTGCAGACGGGCGGATCGGCATTGGGAACGATCTCGACCAGGTCGAGCCCCGCCTCCTGCGCCGCCTCGATGGCGGCCGTGGTCGGCATCACGCCCTGCTTCTCCCCGTTCTGGTCGATGAGGAGGACGCGGGGGACGCGGATGTCTTCGTTCATGCGCGGCCCGTCCTTGACGGGAGGCGCTTGCATGGGGCGGCGAATAGGCAGGTTCTCCTGGGCCGTTGACGGGATGTCGGATACGCGACTCGAAGGCGCGCTACAGGCCTTCAGAGCCACTATGCCATATGACGACGGCCCGGTCGCCTATCAAGGCGAGGTCGGACGCCGAAGCGCGAGCGACGCCCGCAACACCGCTTCTACCTCGAGGTCGGCCAGGCGGTCGCGGCGCAGCACCTCCACCCTCAGGCCGCGGGGCGCGCACAAGGCCGGGTCGGATTCGCCCGAGAACAGGGCGAGCAGGGGCGCGCCGGAAGCCGCCAAAAGGTGCGCCGGCCCCGTGTCGTTGGCGACCACGAGGTCGGCGTGGGCGCCCAGGCCCGCGAGCTGGGCGAAGTCCGTGCGGCCGGCGAGGTCCACGGCGCCCGTCGCGCCGGCGATCTCCCGCGCCGTCGCCGCCTCCGCCGGGCCGCCGACCACGCCCACGGAGAGACCCTCGCGCCGCAACGCGGCGGCCACGGCGGCGTAGGCGGTGGCGGGCCACCGCTTGCCGGGGCGTCCGGGCGAGGCGCCGGGGACGAGCAGGGCGTAGGGCGCGGCCAGTCCGAAGGCGGCGGGATCGACGTCCTTGCCCAGCGCGGAAAGATCGGGCGGAGGAGCGGCACCCGGCGCGGACGGCGCGTCGGGCCAGACGCCGGCGTCGCGCAGCTGCTCAGCTTGGCGCTCCAGCGTGTGCATCCGGTCCCGGTCGGGGTTCCTGTGCGGATGCGAGGCCCCGGGCGCGATCCCCGACCATTCGGGAAAGCGCGGCGCGAACATCAGCCGGTAGGCGCTGGAGCGGTCGCTTGTCTGCAGGTCGTAGACGCGGTCGTACCCCCTCCCCCGCAGCCGCCGCGCCAACCGCAGGTGGGCGACCGCGCCCTTGGGCCGTCCGTCCGTGTCGATCCGGTCGAACACGCCCAGCGCCTGCGCCAGCCCGGCGTACGACGGCGTGGTGAGAAGCTCGATCTCCGCGTCCGGGTGGGCGGCGCGGATGCGGCGCATGGGTCCCGTCGCCTGTACGAAGTCGCCCAACGCGGCCAGCTTGACGACGAGGATGCGCAACGGCGCCCTCAGACCACGGCCGACGCCGCGGCGCGCGCCGCGAGGAGGTCGGCGTAGGCGGTCAGCGTCGCGCGGGTCATGGCCTCCAGGCCGAAACGCTCGCGCACCGCCGCCCGACCCGCGGCCCCCATGCGCGCGCGAGATTCCGGCGTGAGCACGGCGGCGGCAAGCAGCGCCTCGGTCCAGGCGATCAGGTCGCCCGGCGGGATGCGCCAGCCGGTGACGCCCTGCTCCACCGTCTCGCTGGGCGCGCCGTGGTCGGAGACGAGGACGGGGCGGCCCATCGCCTGCGGCTCCACCGCCGTGCGCCCGAACGCCTCCGGCTCCAGCGAAGGGGCGAGCGCGAGCTCGGCGGCCATGTAGGCGGCGGGCATCTCGGCGACGTGGCCGGCGAGGCGGACGTGGTTCTCCAGCCCGGCGGCCGCGATCTTCTCGAGCAGCTCTCGCCGGTACTCGAGGCGGCCTTGGTCGTCTCCGGCGAACACCAGCACCGCGTCCAGTCCCCGCGCCCGGGCGGCCGCGAAGGCGTCGAGGATGAAGGCCTGCCCCTTCCAGCGCGTAAGCCGGCCCGCCAGCAGGTAGACCGGCCTCGCGTCGTCGGGTGGGAGGTTGAACGCCGCGCGCGCCTGCGCCACTCGGTCGGGCCCCACGGCCTCGGGATCGAACCAGTCCAGGTCGACGCCGCGCGGGATGGTGACAACGCGAGCGGAGTCGACCTCCTCGTGCTCGGCGAGGAGATGCCGGCGGGTGAAGTCGGAGTTGGCGATCACGAGGTCGCCCGCGGCCATCACCGCGTTGTAGCGCCGCTTCAGCTTCGACTGGGCGTTGTAGACGCCGGCGTAGGTGGTGACGAAGGGCGCGCCGGTGTCGCGGGTCGCCTTCAGGGCCGACCACGCGGGAGCGCGGGATCGGGCGTGGACGATCGAGACGCGCTCACGCCGGATCGCCTCCTGCAGCCGCCCGGCGTTTGCCAGGATCGTCAGCGGGTTGCGGGAGGCCAGCGGCAGCTTCAAGAGCTCGCCGCCGGTCGCGGCCAGCTCGTGCTCCAGCCGTCCGCCGCGGCTGGCGACGAGCGAGCGGCCGCCCGCGGCGACCACCGCCTTGGAGACGTCCAGCGTGGTGCGCTCCACCCCCCCGGCGTCGAGGGCGGGCGTGACCTGGAGCAGGGTGAAACCGGGAGGGAGCATGGCGACGGCCCCCATGTGGCCCTCGCCGCCGCCCGGGTCCACAGCGAAGCTCGTCTAGAACGGGAACCAGTTGCGCTGGCGACTGTAGGCCAGGTAGCCGACGTTGGCGCCCAGCCGCAGGCCGACGCCCGCGCGCATGGGGGCGAGGTCGATCTCGTCGGCCCGCTGGTAGTTCACGCCCACACCGCCAATGAAGTAGGCCGAGCCCTCGACGCCGGGGAAGCGGCGGAAGATCGCGTCCGGATACTGCAGGTTGTAGCAGAGGGTGAAGCAGCGGCTGCCGTTGGCGCCGAAGTCCCAGCCCGCGCTCGGCCCCTGCCAGTACACGCGCATCGGCGGGCGGCGCTTCATGTAGAGCAGGCCCTTGCCGTAGCGCAGGCCGCCGATGAACGCCGCCGACAGCTCCTCGCCCGCCACGTAGCCGGTGGGCCGGCCCTTGCTGGCGAAGACACGCTCCACCGCCGCGCCCGCCGCCTCGGCGGTCACGCCCAGGAAGTTGGAGGCGCCGTTGACGATCTCGCCCCGGTCGTAGGTGTCGGCGGGCTGGCCTGCGGGGTAGAGCGGCTGGGCGTCGGGCGTAGGCGGGCCGGGCTGGTCCTCCTGCCCGTAGGGGTCGCGCCGGCTGGAACCGGAGCCGCCGATCGGGTTGCCGTCGGCGTCGAAGCGGGACGGCGGATCGGTGCGGTTCCCGTAGGTCTGCGCCAGCGCGGGCGTGGCCGCGCCCACGAGGCCGGCGGCGATCAGCGTGCGGCGGTCCAGTGCGGACATGCGCAGTCTCTCCCTCTGCCCCCACGCAGCGTTGGAGGCGACAGCCTTAACGGGAGGTGAAGGCGGCCTCAGGGCGGCCGCGGGCGGCGCGCTCGCGGCGATAGGCGGGGAGCCGCCACCAGGGCGTTCCGGGCGCCAAGTGGTGCTCGAGGTGGTAGCCGAAGTGGAAGCAGGCCAGGAGCGAGGCCAGCCAGCCGTACTCCAGGCTGCGCGCGTTGTGGCGGTCCGCGAAGCGCGGGCCCCGCGCCTCGTGCCGGTGCGGCAGCCACGTGCCGAAGGTGAACAGCTGCAGCGAGGACAGGAGCGCCGGCGTCGCCCAGAACAGCGCGACGTTCAGCAGGTGCGCGTGGAAGGCCAGCACGTAGACGCCCCCGACGACGCCCAGCGCGCAGAACTGCGCCCAGCCGAAATACTCCCGCATGAAGCCGAGGTACCAGGGCCAGAAGGCGCGAGGATCGTGCGTGTGGAAGTCGGGGTCGCCCTCCGCGCCCGCGTGGCGGTGGTGGGCGTGGTGCGCGCGCTCCAGCCGTCGGTAGGGGAAGCCCGCGTATATGGCCAGGGCGGCCTGCCCCACCGCCGCCTCCAGCCGCCGCCGCCCGGGGGCGAGGCTGCCGTGCATGGCGTCGTGCGCGACGATGAACAGCCCCGCGCCGAGCCAGCTCTGCGTGGCGACCATGAGCGGCGCCCCCGCCCAGGCCAGAGGCGTCTCCAGCCGGACGAAGAAGACGCCCAGCACATGCAGGGCGACGAAGGCCGCCGTGATCGCCGCCGCCAGCGACAGGCCGATCCAGGCCTGCCGGCTCGGGCTCACGACGCGCCGCCGATCCGCTGGCCGGACGCCGCGAGCTGGGCCTTCAGCCGCCGCACGTCCGGCGCGTAGAGGAAGCCGAAGCTGACTGCGCCGTCCCGCCCACGGGTGGCGTGGTGCAGCCGGTGCGCCTGCACCAGGCGCTTGGCGTAGCCGCGCTTCGGCCGCAGGCGGAAGGGCCAGCGCTGGTGCACCAGCCCGTCGTGGACCACCGCGTACATCGCGCCGTAGAGCGTGACGCCCAGGCCGGCGAACCACAGCGGCCGCAAACCCGGCGCCGCGCCGACGGCGAACAGCAGGATCGCCGGCAGGGCGAACACCACCGCGAAGAGGTCGTTGAGCTCGAAGCCTCCACCCTCGCCTTCCCGGTTGCGCTCGCTGTGGTGGCTGGCGTGCCACCCCCACCCGAGCTTCGAGTGCATGACGTAGCGGTGCATCGCCCAGGCGAACGCCTCCATGCCGAGGAAGGCGCAGACCGTCACGAGCGCGTCGAAGGCGTAGGCGAGCATGGCGACAGGATAGGGCGCGTCGGCGACTCTGGCGAGCGAAGCCGCTCGGCGGCGGGGCGGCGTCGCTAGAAGAGCACGCGCACGCCGACCTTGGCCTGCCCCTCCTGGTACTTGTCGTACACCTGCCCGGTGGCGTCGAGGTAGAACTCGTAGCCCGCCCCGCCGACCTTCAGCCCCGCCTTGACCAGCCCGCCGACGCCCGTGATCGGGTTAGAGACGAGGGAGAAGCCGTCGCCACCCGAGGCGAAGCGGGCCGTGGTCGTGCCCGCATCGCCGCTGAACACGTCGCGCGCGCCGACCTCCAGCGAGGGGCGCCAGACGAGGTCGCGGCCGAACTTCGCGCCGAACACCACGCTGGCCGTGCCCGAGGTCGCGTCGCCCGTGCGGTCGTCGACGATCAGGTCGACGCCCGCGCCGCCGCCCTTCTCGGTGTAGCCGTCCTGGTCAAGGCGGAAGTATTCACCGGCGACCTGCGGGCGCACGAACCAGCGGCCGAAGTCGAGCTGGTAGGCGGCCGCGATCCGGCCATCCAGCGTCCAGCCGTTCCACGTGCCCTTGCTGGAGGTGGAGATGAGGCTGTTGGCGTCGCTCGCCGCGACCGAGACGTAGCGCCGGTCGTAGCCGAAGAGGTAGCCAGCGCCCACGCGTCCGCTGAGCTTCAGGCCGCCGTAGGCCTTCCGCCAGTAGAACCCGCCTTCGAGCTCAGTGAACGAGGCCTGGCTGTCGGTGGTGATGTCCGGGTCGGTGGCCGTGGCGTTGACGAAGGCGGTCGAGACGCCGATCTGGCCGAAGCCCGCGTCCCCCGTCTCCGCGCCCGCCGCGATCCCGAAACCGGCCGCCTCGGACTTCACCGCCGCGTCGCGATCCTGCCGCAGACCGATACCGAACTGCTGGATCCAGGCGCCCGGACCGATGTCGGTGTCGCGCGGGTCGGTCGCCGCCTCGCCGATGGTCTCGGCCGCCGACTGCGCCGCCAGGAAGATCGCGCCGGAGTGGTCGGGCAGGAGCTGGTCGTAAACGGCGGTGAACCCGGCCTTGTCGGTCGGCGCCAGGGTCGCGGCCAGGAGGTTCGGATTGGCCGCAAGCCCCGCCAGCACCCCGTCCAGCGACGAGGCCTCCGAAGTCGTCAGCCCGAGCTGGGCGGCGCTTTTGCGCGAAAGCGCGAGCGTGATCGTGCCAGCCGTCGTGTCGGCGGCGAAGTTGGCGTTGTAGAGGTAGGAGGCTGAAGCCGCCGAGAAGGCGGCCGGTCCGCCGTAGCTGAGCTGCGGCGAGCTCACCACCACGTAGGACTGCGGCGCGGCGGGAACGGTCAGGAGCCGCACGTCGAGCGTCGCGCCCGCCGCGATCGTCGCCGGGCCTGTGGCGAGCAGCTGGGTCGCGCGCGCGTTCGCGCCGTCCACGGTGAAGAACACCTTGCCGCTCGCGCCGATGTTCAGGCTCGAGAGGTGCAGGGCGGTGGGGCTGGAGTCGTCCAGCGTGCCGTTGGCGACGTTGAGCGCCAGCGAGGGGCCGCCGTAGGTGACGCCGCCCGCCACGGTCGCGCCGTTGTCGATGGTGAGGCTCGAGTTTGCGCCGTTGCCGAGCACGAGGTCGCCCTGCAGCGAGCCGGCCAGGATGCTGACGCTGTTGGGCCCGTTCCCCAGCACCACGTTGCCCGTGATGCCGGGCGTCATCGCCGTGACGGTGGTGACGGCGGTATCGGCGGTGCCGCTGGTCGAGCCGTAGGTAATGTTCGGGTTCGGATTGATCTGCTGCACGAGCGTGACGCCGGTCGTGTTGGCCGAGAGGTCGAGCGCGGTGCGTCCTCCGCTGGGGACCACGCCCACCGTCACAGGCGTGGTGGCGGTTCCGATCAGGCCCTCGTTCAGCACGCTGGAGAGCGTGCCGGAGCGGTCGCGCACCGAGACCGCGCCGGCGGCGTCGCCGTTCGTGGTCGCGCTGATCGTCCCCGTGTTGACCAGCGCGCCCACATTCGCCCCGGCGTCGATCAGGAGCGCGGTGGCCGTGGCCGCGGTCGGCGTCGTCACCAAGGTGGAGTGGGCCACGCTCGCGGCGAGCGTCCCGTCGACCACGAGGCTCGGCGCCGTGACCCCGCTCAGCACGTGCAGCCCGATCGCGTCCGCCTCGTAGCTCGTCGCGCCCACCGCGCCGACCAGGCGCGCTCCGCCCGCGAGCTGAACCGTTCCGTCGCCGGTGCCGAGCTGGATCGCCGTGGCCGTCACGCCGTCCTCGACGCCGCTGGCGGTCACGGAGCCGCGCAGCAGGAGGCCGTAGGCGTTGTCGCCGCTCCCGAAGGCGCCGAGCGTGATCGCCTTGCCCGACGCCCCCACCAGGAGCGCCGGCGCGGAGCCTGAGATCGAGATCGAGCCCGTCCCTTCCGCCCCGTCCGCCACGCCGTCGCCGTCCACGTCCGCGGTGGTGCCCGCGACCGTTCCCGCCGGCGGCGCGCTGAGGTAGACGCCGCCCGCGACGCTGGCGGCCACCGTCACCGCGGCCCCGGCCTGTTCGACATCCGTCGAGGTGGCCTGGATCTTGGCCTGGGTGGCGTCGACCTGCCGCGCGCTGGTGGCGTAGCCGGTGGTCGAGCTGGCGCCCGTGAGCCGGAGCGCGCCGCCGACGTCCCCGCCGATGAGGACGGCGCGCGCGCCCTGCCCGGTCGCGGCGATCGAGGAGCCCAGCGTCACCGTCCCGGAGACGCCGCCCGTCTCCTGCACGCCCACGCCGCCGTCGCCGGTCAGCGACACCCCGCCCGTCACCGTCAGCGCGCCCGCCAGCGGCGCCTCCAGCGAGACGCCGTAGGAGGCGTTCCCCTTCACCGTAATCGCGCCGCCGAGCGTGATCGCTCCGGTGAAGGCGTCCGTCCCCGTCAGCCGCAACCCGTAGCGCCCCGTGCCCTGCGCGAACGGAGCCTCAGGAAAACCGTCGGAGTTGGCGGAGTCGGTGGCGGCGAAGTCCTCGCTCTCGGTGATGGCGCCGGTGGTCGTCACTGAGCCGGTGCGGCCGCCGAGCACCAGGACGCCCACGGCGCCGTTGACGTTGTTGGAGCTGAGCGTCCCCTCCACCGAGACGGTGTTGTTGCTGTCCAGGGTGATGGCCGGGGCGGCGACGGTGGGCGTGATCGCGCCGCCGGACGCCACGTCGATGTTCGCCGGCGCCCCCGCGTTGGCGGTCGAGGTCGCCAGCGGCGTGGACGTCCCGCTCGACACCACCACCTGCGCCGCGACGCCCCCCGCCGCGAGGAACAGGGGTGCCGCCGCGGCGGTGACGAGCAGGTGACGCATGGGGGCGCAGGCCTCGGCGGAAGACGGACGACGGGACGACAAGAACGACGGTTCCGGACGCGCCCGTTTCCCCGCGCCCCCCGCCGTCAATATGGCGGGGGGGTGCATTGTCCGTGTCGCAAAGCGCCCCAATCGCGCCATGATGGCCGGTGGGCGGGGACAACCGAGGGTATCTCCCCCACGCCGGACGCGGGTGTAGGTTGGGTGCGTGCGTGCTAGAGGCCGGGACGATGACCACCGACCCCTCCCGAATCCGCAACTTCTCCATCGTGGCGCACATCGACCATGGCAAGTCGACGCTTTCCGACCGCCTGATCCAGACCACGGGCGGGCTGACGGCGCGGGAGATGACGGCCCAGGTCTTGGATTCGATGGAGATCGAGCGGGAGCGGGGCATCACCATCAAGGCCCAGACGGTGCGGCTCGACTACCGGGCGGACGACGGGCTCGACTATGTGCTGAACCTGATCGACACCCCCGGCCACGTCGACTTCGCCTACGAGGTCAGCCGCAGCCTCGCCGCCTGCGAGGGCTCGATCCTTGTGGTCGACGCCTCGCAGGGGGTGGAGGCGCAGACCCTGGCCAACGTCTACCAGGCGATCGAGGCCAACCACGAGATCGTCCCCGTCCTCAACAAGATCGACCTCCCCGCCGCCGACGTCGAGCGGGTCAAGGCGCAGATCGAGGACGTCATCGGCATCGACGCCTCCGACGCTATCCTCGCTTCCGCCAAGACCGGCATAGGCATCAAGGAGACGCTGGAGGCCATCGTCCACCGCCTCCCCGCCCCCAAGGGCGATCCGGCCGCCCCCCTCAAGGCGCTGCTGGTCGACGCGTGGTACGACACTTACCTCGGCGTCGTCGTGCTGGTGCGCGTGTTCGAGGGCGTGCTGAAGGCCGGCCAGCAGATCCACACCACGCAGACCAACTCCTCCTACCGGGTGGAGAAGCTGGGCGTGTTCAAGCCCAAGGCCGTCGACGTCGACTCCCTCGGCCCCGGCGAGATCGGCTTCATCACCGCCGCCATCAAGGAGGTGGCCGAC
>CAZZZR010000098.1:0-8852 GCA_964658605.1 uncultured Caulobacter sp.
GCGGCCGCACGTCCCAGGAGACGGCCGGCGAAGTCGGCCCGCTGATCCACGTAGCTGGGGTCGAGCACCTGTCCGCCCGGCCCGTAGACCACGCTCAGCGCGCCGCCCGAGTAGCCGTAGCCGTAGCCGCCGTCCTGCACGTAGTACGGATCGCGCGCGCCGGGCTCGAAGTAGTAGTACCGATATCCGCCGTCCGGCAGAGGCTCGGCGTAGCGGCGCGAGTCGTCGTTGGCGCGCCATACCCATGGGCGCACTCCCGCATAGTCGAAAGTGTAGTCCGGCGGGGCGTCGCCGTAGGCGTAGCCCTGGGCGTAAGCGCGGTCGACGTAGGCGTAGCGCTCGCCGGGGTCGCGCAGGCGGGCGACGCGGGCGGGCGCGTAGCGGGGCAGCGCCGAGACGGGGGGCGCGGCCGCCGGGGGCGGCGCAGGGGCATCCGTCAGCGGCAGCGCGGCCAGAGGCGCGGGCGCCTGCTCGGGCGCGGTGGCGTTGGCGACCGTGTTCGATCCGCCGCGGCTGCAGGCGGCCAGCGCCAGCGTCGAGGCGGCGGCGAAGAGGGCGAAGCGCGGAATCGTTTGGAGCTTGGCTGTCATGGCTATCAAATCCTCGGGCGCGGGGAGCGTTCCGGCCCCTCCAGCCCGTCGTAGCTTGAGCTAGGCGGCATGAACCGGAGCTGTCGGCCGTCTTTCGCGAGCCGTCAGCCGATCGCGGCGGCGCCGGCCCCCGCGTGGGCGGCGGGTGGCGCCTGCGCCGCGGCGAAGCTACATCCGAACCCATGCTGTTCGTGATCTCGCCGGCCAAGACGCTGGACTTCACCCCCGCACCGGCGGACCTCCCGACCACCCGCCCGGCCATGGCGGCGGACACGGCGGAGCTGGCGGCGGTCGCGCGCACGCTGAAGGCGGCCGACCTGAAGCGGCTGATGGACATCTCCGACGACCTGGCCGCGCTGAACGTCAAGCGCTTCAAGGCCTTCAAGGTGCGCCCGGGCGGCCGGGGCGTGCCGGCCGCCCTGGCGTTCGCCGGCGACGTCTACACCGGGCTGAAGGCGCGGGAGCTGGACGCCGAGGCGTTGGCCTGGGCGCAGGACCACCTGCGGATCATGAGCGGCCTCTACGGCGTCCTGCGCCCCCTGGACCGCATCCAGCCCTACCGGCTGGAGTTCGGGATCAGGCTCGCCACCGACCGTGCGCCCGACCTCTACGGCTTCTGGGGCGACAAGCCGGCCAAGGCGCTCCGCGCCGCCGCCCGCGGCATGGCCGACCGCACGCTCGTGAACCTCGCCAGCCAGGAGTATTTCGGCGGGATCGACGTGAAGGCGCTGAAGCTCCCCGTGCTCACCTGCAAATTCAAGCAGGAGCGGGGGAACGACATCACCCAGCCCAGCTTCTACGCCAAGGTCGCGCGCGGGCTGATGGCGCGCTTCGCCGTCGACCACCGGGTGGAACACCGCGAGCAGCTCAAGCGCTTCGACAGCGAGGGCTACCGCTTCCGCGACGACCTCTCCACCGAGGCCGAGTTCGTCTTCGTCCGCCCGCACCCGTAAGGACACCTCCCCATGCCCACGCTCCTGATCTCCGGCGCCAACCGGGGCCTCGGCCTCGAGTTCGTGAAGCAGTACGTCGCCGAAGGATGGGACGTGGTCGCGGGGTGCCGCCGTCCCGACGAGGCCGCCGAGCTGCGCGAGATCGCGGACGGCGGCTCGGTGGAGGTCCATGCGCTGGACGTGGCCGAGACGAACTCGATCGACAGCTTCAAGGGCGCGGTGGGCGCTCGCCCCCTCGACCTCGTGATCGCCAACGCGGGCGTCTACGGCGGCGACCGGCAGAAGAGCTTCACCGACCTCGACTACGACGGCTGGGCGCAGACGCTCGCCACCAACACCTTCGGCCCCGTGCGCTTGGCGGCGGCGTTCGCGGAGAACCTGAAGGCGGCCAAGGGCAAGCTGGTGGCGATCTCCAGCCTGATGGGGTCGATCGCCGACTCCTCCGGGAGCTTCTACGCCTACCGCTCGTCCAAGGCGGCGCTGAACATGGCGTTCAAGGGCGTCGCGGCGGAGCTGAAGGGCGACGGCGTGACGGTGGCCGTGCTGCACCCCGGCTGGGTGCAGACTGACATGGGCGGCCGGAACGCGCCCGTAACGCCGCCGCAGTCGATCGAAGGCCTGCGCAAGGTGATCGCCGGCCTGACGCTGAACGACACGGGGAGCTTCCACGCCTTCGACGGCAAGGCGCTGCCGTGGTGACGCCCGGCGCCCGCTTCCTGGGAGTTCGGTTTACGCCGCCTCGCGACTGGTCTAGGCCGCAGGCATGATCGAAGAGCTGATCGACCGCTCCGCCACCGCGACGGGGCTCAACGCCGACCAGGCGCGCGTGGGCCTCTCCGCGGCCCTGTCGCTGATCAACAAGCACGGCGACCAGGCGCAGGTGGCGACGCTGTTCCAGAAAATCCCCGGCGCCGGCGCGCTCGCCGAGGAGGGCGCGGCGATGACGGCGCAGAAGTCGGGCGGGCTGATGGGCGGACTGATGCGCGGCGTCGGCGGCGGCGCGGGGGCGGCGATGAGCGACGCCATGGCGCTGGGCCCCAAGCTCGCCAAGCAGGGCGTCACCACCGCCGACATGCAGAACATCCTGCCGGTCGCCATGACCTTCGTTCAGGAGAAGACGGGCGACGACCTGCTGCGCAAGGTGCTGGCGTCCGTTCCGGGGCTAGGCCCCATGCTCACGGGCGACTGAGGCCGCGGCGCCGGCCTTGCGGCAGCGGTCGCTGCAGAAGCGGACCTGCTCCCAGTCGCGCGCCCACTTCTTGCGCCAGGCGAACGGCCGCCCGCAGGCGACGCAGACCTTCGAGGGCAGGTCGGCCTTGGCGACGCCCCTAGGCATCGCCTGACGGTTCCGGCTGCGTTTCGGCCGGGGGCGGCAGCATGAAGTGGCCGTGCAGCGCGGCGATCGGCGCGGCCCGGGCCTCCTGCCAGGCCTCCACATAGACGGTCGCGATCCGGCGGCCGCGCTTCTTGACCGTGGCGCGGGCGTAGGTGTCGCGCGGGCGGCCCGAGCGCAGGTACTCCACCGTCACGTCCACGGGCTTGGGCAGGCGGGGGCGGGGTGCGTCCGGGGGCAGGTCATGCGCGTGCAGGATGGCGAGCTGCGCCACCGCGGTCAGTTCCATCAGCGCGCCGAGGACTCCGCCGTGGATGGCGGGCAGGGCCGGATTGCCGATCAGGCGTTCGTCGTAGCGCATGATGAGCGTCATCTCGTCGCCCGCCAGCTCCGCCTGCAGCCCCAGGAAGCGGGCGTAGGGGATGGAGGCGACGAGGGTGGCGAGTTCGTCCGCCGTGCTCATGGAAGGCCTCTCATGCCGGGGCGTTCCGCGGCGCCTTCAGGTTGGCCCCCGCCTTCCGTCCGGCGTTCGAGTTCAGCATGAAGGCCGCCTGGGCCGCGGCCACGGGATCGGCGCGGTCGCGGTCGTAGGCGGTCGCGCGCACGAAGGCGACCGAGCGGGTCAGCTTGTAGCAGTGGGCGTGGGCGTAGACGGGCAGCCCCGGCTCAGCCGCGCGCATGTAGTCGATCCGCAGGTCCAGGGTGGCGATGGAGGTGAAGGTGGGCAGCGCCGCCCACACCGCTTGGCCGCAGGCGTGGTCCAGCAGCGTGGTGATGACGCCTCCCGCCAGCACGCCGGTCTCCGGGTCGCCCACGAGTTCCGGCCGGTAGGGCGCCATCACCACCGCCTCCCCAAGGTCGATGCTCACCCGCTTCAGCCCGAGCTCGCGCGCCTGCGGGCTGCCCTCGGCGGCGAGGTCGCCCAGCGCGCGCATGGCTTCAAGCGGTGTCTGGCTCATGCCGCGTGCATAGTCGCGTCCGGGTCGCCGGTCACGCGGCCTTGAGCGCGCCGACGAAGGCCCGCGCCGCCGGGCCGGCCGCCTTCGGGCCGAGAACAGCCGCAGCGCTCGGCCCCTGCATCGCCCGCGCGCCGACGCGGCCGATGGCGGCGGCGTCCACCGCGTCGATCGCTGCGGCGAGCTCGGCGGGTGCGAACAGGCGGTCGAACAGCAGCGTCTGACCCGCCGCCGCCTCTGCGCGGTTCAGCGGGCTCTCGCGGCCCATGAAGAGGCCGGAGCGGGCCTGGGCGCGTGCCCGGGCCAGTTCGTCGTCGGTGACGTGGGCGGCGAGCGCCGCCACCTGTTGGGCGGCGAGTTCGGCCAGGGGGCCGGCGTCCTTGGCCGAGGTCCCGGCGTAGACCCCGACCATGCCGACGTCCTCGTAGGCCTCGGCGTAGGCGTCCACGGCGTAGGCCAGGCCTCGCGCCTCCCGCGCCTCCTGGAACAGACGGCTGGCCATGCCGCCGCCCAGGATCTCGGCGAACAGGCGCTGCGCCATGTGGTCCTCGTGGCCAACCGCCACGCCGGGCATGAGGAAGACGAGGTGCGCCTGCTCCAGCCTGCGGGCTTCCGCCTGCGCGCCGCCGACGAAGCGGGCGGCCGCCGGTTCGGGCGGAGCGTCGGCGGGGGGGTTCAGGTCGCCGAACGCCGCTTCCGCCAGCTTCAGCAGCTCGTTCTCGTCCACCGCGCCCGCGGCGCTGACCACCAGGCGGCCCGGGTCGAGGTAGAGGCCCGCGTGCCAGGCGGCGAGCGCGGCGCGGGTGGCGGGGGCCAGCGTCTCGTCCTCGCCCAGGATCGGCCGGCCCAGCGCCTGGGCGGCGAAGGCTTGGGCCTGCGCGATCTCGAACACCTTGTCGTCGGGGGTGTCGGCGGCTTCGGCGATCTCCTGACCGATGACGCCCTTCTCGCGCTCGAGCTCGTCCGCGTCGAGCACGGGGCGGCG
Source organism: uncultured Caulobacter sp. (assembly GCA_964658605.1). Classification (GTDB taxonomy): domain Bacteria; phylum Pseudomonadota; class Alphaproteobacteria; order Caulobacterales; family Caulobacteraceae; genus JASLDZ01. Next base: position 4,818 of record CAZZZR010000098.1, read on the forward strand.
CAGGAGGTCGGCGAGCACCTCCATCGCCAGGGGCAGCGAGCCGGGCAGGCCGCGGACCTGATAGCTGGTGCGCTCGTGGCCGGTGGCGGCGTTGATCCAGCCGCCCTCGCGCTCGATCGCCTCGACGATCTGGCGGCTGGAGCGCTCGCCCGCGCCCTTGAACACCATGTGCTCCAGAAGGTGCGACCAGCCGTTGCGGGCGGCGTCCTCCCACCGGGCCCCGCCGCGGACGACGACGCTGAGCGCGAAGCTCTCCAGCCCCGGCATGGGGTCGGCGGCGACCCGAACGCCGTTGGAGAGCGTGTGCAGGCGGGCGGTCATGCCGCGAACGCCCGCACATAGGCCTTGAGCGCCTCGGCGTCGTTCGCCAGCCGATCGAAGCGTTCCGGCCTGCCCGCCATCGCCTCCGCGAGGACGTGGCCCGGATCGGCGCCCGTAGCGGCCTTGACGGCCTCCGGGAACTTGGCGGGATGGGCGGTGGAGAGGACGACGGTGGGGCCAAGGGCCTCCTCCCGCCCCCGCCGCGCGGCCACCGAGAGCGCCACGGCGGTGTGCGGATCGACCAGCGTGGCGGCGTCCCGCCAGGCGGCGGACAGGGCGGCGGCGGTCTCGGCCTCCGAGGCCCAGCCCCCCGCGAAGAGACGTCCCACGTCCGCAAAGGCGTTCTGCGGCAGAGAGACGGCGCCCGTCCTCGCGAACTCGGCGAAGGCCGAGGCCGTGGCGGCGCCGTCGCGGCCGACCGCCTCGAACCACAGCCGCTCGAAGTTGGAGGCGACCTGGATGTCCATGGCGGGCGACTGGGTCTCGACCACCGGCCCCCGGGCGTAGCGCCCCTCGGCGAAGGCGTGGGCGAGGATGGCGTTGCCGTTGGTCGCCACCGTGATCCGCTCCACCGGCAGCCCCATCCGATGGGCCGCGTAACCGGCGAAGGCGTCGCCGAAATTGCCGGTGGGGACCACGAAGGAGACAGGGCCGCGGGCGGGCGAGCCCAGGGCCGTGGCGGCGGTGAAATAGTAGACGGCCTGGGCGGCGATGCGACCAAAGTTGATCGAGTTGACGCCCGAGAGGCCTATGTCCTGCGATAGACGTCTATCAGCGAAAAGACCTTTCATCAGGGCCTGGCAGTCGTCGAACGTACCGTCCACGGCGACGCACTGCACGTTGGGCGCGTCTGCCGTGGTCATGAAGCGGCGCTGCACGTCGCTGATCTTCCCGTGCGGGAAGAGCACCACCATGCGCACGCGTTCGGAGCCGGCGAACGCCTCGACCGCCGCCCCGCCCGTGTCGCCGGAGGTCGCGACGACCAGCGTGAGCCGCCGATCCTCCCGCGCCAGCGCCGCGTCGTAGAGGCGGGCGAGGAGCTGCATCGCCACGTCCTTGAACGCGAGCGTCGGGCCGTGGAACAGCTCCAGCAGCCACAGGCCCTCGGCCATCTGGCGGAGCGGCGCGACGGCGGGGTGGTGGAAGCCGGCGTAGGCGGCCTCGCACATCGCAAGGAGCTCGCCCGGGGTGAACGCATCGCCGGCCAGCGCGCCGACGACCTCGGCCGCGACCTGCGCATACGGCCGGCCGGCGAAGCCCGCGATGGTCTCAGGCGTGAGCGTCGGCCAGCGCTCGGGTGTGTAAAGGCCGCCGTCGGGGGCAAGGCCGGCCAGCAGCGCTTCGGTGAACCCGACCGCCGGCGCCTCGCCGCGGGTGGAGATGTAGCGCATCCGGCTCCCTAGCGTCCGCGACGCCCGCGCACGAGCGCGACGACGTAGAAGACCGCCAGCGTCGCCGCCAGGCCGAACCACGTCAGGGCATACTCCAGGTGGCGGTTGGGGATGTCGGTCGGCAGCGGGGAGGGCGTGAGCTGCGGGCCGGCCGCGGGGCTCTCCAGCATCAGCATCACCGGCGCGGGCCGCTCGGCGCCCAGCACCGCGGCCATGCCGGGGATGTCGCGCTCGAACCACTGGCCGCTCGCCTGGCTCTGCGGCGTGCGCCGGGGCCCGAGGCCGATGAGACCCGCGTACCACGGCCGCGGCTCCGGCGACCGCAGCACGCCGACGAGGCGCAGGCCGCCGCGGGCGGCGATCATGGGCTCGTCCACGGGCTGGGCGAGGGCCGGCGTGGCGTCGAAACCGGTGTCGACGAGGATGGAGCCATAGGGGGCGCCCTCGAGCCTGCAGGCGGCGATCTGGCGCCAGCCCGGGCCGCTCTCGCCGCCGTTCTGGGCGCCGTCGCCGTCGCGCAGGCCGTAGAGGTGGGTGCTCTTCGGCCCGAGCGAGGCGCAAGGGGCGACGACGCGCACGAAGTCGAGCTCGCCGCCGTCCTTCACCCGGTTCAACACGACCGCCAGCGGCTCGGGCGGGGCCGCCTGCAGCGCCGCGATCCGGGCGAGCAGGTGCTCCTTCCACGCCTTGCGCTGCAGCTGCCAGACGCCGAGCCCGACCAGCAGGGCGAACGCCAGGAGCAGCAGCCCGGTCGCTACGGGGCCCGGGCCCTTGCGCGCGGGCGCCGCTCTGCGCCGGGGGGCGGATCGGGGCTTCGCGCGAGCGCTCGCGGGCCTGGCGGTCCTCGCCCCGGCCAGCGCGCTACTTTCCGGCGTGGTGGCCGAACATCACGTAGATGAAGGCGAACAGGAACAGCCACACCACGTCGACGAAGTGCCAGTACCAGGCGGCCGCCTCGAACCCGAAGTGCTTGGTCGGCGTCATCTGCCCCGCATAGAGCCGGATCAGGCAGACGGTCAGGAAGATGGTGCCGATCAGCACGTGGAAGCCGTGGAAGCCGGTCGCCATGAAGAAGGACGAGCCGTAGAGGCCGCTGTTGGACGCCTCCGTGTTGAAGAACAGCTTCTCGGTGATGATCTCGCGGTATTCGTAGGCCTGGATGGACGTGAACATCACCCCCAGGAGCACCGTCAGCCACAGCGCCAGCTTGGCGCCCTTGCGGTCGCCCACCTGCACCGCGTGGTGCGCCCAGGTGACGGTCGTACCGCTGGTGAGCAGCGTCAGCGTGTTGATCAGCGGGAAGTGCCAGGGGTCCAGCACCTCGACCCCCTTGGGCGGCCAGGCGCCCCAGGCTTTGCGGACCTCCTCGATGGCCGAGAACGTCCGGTCGTGATGAAACAGGGCCATCTCGAAGAACATCCAGAACCAGGCGACGAAAAACATCACCTCGGAGGCGATGAACAGGATCATGCCGTAGCGCAGGCCAATAGAGACGACGGGGGTATGGTCGCCCGCGCGGCTCTCGCGGATCACCTGCTGCCACCAGCCGAACATGGTGTAGAGGATGCCGGCGCCGCCGATCGCGGCGATCCAGGGGAAACCCTTGGGCAGGCCGAACGCCTGCGACTTCATCGCAACGATCATGCCCACGGCCCAGACGACCGCCGCGATCGAGCCGATCAGCGGCCAGGGGCTGGGCGGCAGGATGTGGTAGTCGTGGTGGACCGCGTGGTCGTCTTGCGTACTCGCCATGGCGGCTCTCGGGATCCCTCGGCAACGGTGCGCGGTCGCCCGGACAGGCGGGGCGCGTCGGCCCTGCTATAGCGGAAGGCGCGAGCGAGCCAAGGGGATTGGCCGCCCGGCCCTTCAGGCTTCCTCGGTCTCGGGGGCGGTGGGGGCCGCTTCACCCTCCTCCCGCCGGGGGCGGCGGGTGCGGGTGCGGGCGCGGCGCGGCTCGCCTCCCTCCTCAGAGGGGGCGGACGCCGGAGCCGGAACGGAAGCCGGGCTCATCGCGCCCAGGAAAGCGGGCGCATGGCTCTCCTCGCCGTCGCGGCTGCGCAGCACGGCGCCGCCTGAGGCGCTCGGGGGGGCGGCCTCGACGGCCGGCGCGGCCCCCTGCTGCGCGGAGGGCTGCGCGTCGGGCGAGGCGTCGCCGCCGCGCTCCGAAGCCCCGCGGTCCTGCCGGTCGCCCCGGTCGGAACGCTCCCCGCGCTCGGGACGGTCGCGGCGGAAGTCGCCGCGATCACGGTTCTGGTCCTGCCGGTCGCGTCGGAACTCACCGTTCTGGCGGTCCCCGCCCTGGCGTTCCGCGTTCTGCCGGTCG
>CAZZZR010000099.1:0-6353 GCA_964658605.1 uncultured Caulobacter sp.
CGCCCATGTGCAGGAAGTTCAGCCAGGCGCCGTAGCCGGGCTCGTGCGGCTCCACAGCCAGCGGCGTCGGCCCGTAGCGGCCGGCGAGGTACTGGCAGATGGCGGCGCTCTCGGTCATCAGCACTTCGCCGTCGACGAAGGTGGGCACGGTGCCGAGCGGGTTCAGCGCCTTGTAGCCGGGCACCCGCGCGCGAGGCGGGAAGGGCATCAGCTCCAGCCGGTAGTCGAGCTCCATCTCCTCCAGCATCCACAGCGGGCGGAACGAGCGGGCCCCCGCGCAGTGGTGGAGCGTGATCACTCCGCGGCCGTGCGCGCCGCCTTCAGCGCGTCCAGTTCGGCTCGCACCTCGTCGGTGTGCTCGCCGATGCGGGGCGCGTGGCGGGTGGCGATGTCGGGCGCGGCGGAGAAGCGGACGGGCGGCCGGGTGCGGACGTAGGCGCCCTCGCTGGGGTGCTCGTCGGGGCGGAAGAACCCCACGGCCTGCAGGTGCGGATCGTCCCTGATGTTGGAGAGGTCCCTAGCGGCCATGGCGGGGATGTGGGCGGCGCTCAGCCGCTCCAGCCAGTCGGCCGTGCGGCGCGCGGGCGTGAGCCGGGCGATGTGGCCGTAGAGCTCGTCCGCATGCTTCAGCCGGTCGAGCGCCGTCTGGAAGCGGGGATCGTCCATCACCTGCGGCTCGCCGAGGATCTGGAAGATCTTGCCCCAGTTGTCGTCGGTGTAGGGCACGATGCTGACCGCCCCGTCCGCGGTGGGAAAGGGCTGGCGGTTGGGCGCAAGCTGGCGGTCGTAGCCGAGCGGGCCCGTGGGCGGGTCGAACGTCGCCTCGTTCAGGTGCTCCTGCAGCAGGAACTGGGTGAAGGCCTCGAACATCGGCACCTCGACGAACTGGCCCTCGCCGGTACGCAGGCGGTGGACGTAGGCGGCGAGCACCGCATAGGCCGCGTGCAGCCCGCCGACCTTGTCGGCGATCACGGTCGGGATATAGCGGTGGGTCGGGTCGCCATCGACCTTACCGATCAGCGAGGTCGCGCCGGTGGCCGCCTGGATCACGTCGTCGTAGGCCTGCAGGTGGGCGTAGGGCCCGTCCGAGCCGAAGCCGACGCAGTGGACGTAGACCACGTCCGGCCGGATCGCCTTCACCGCCTGATAGCCGAAGCCCAGCCGCTCGATGGCGCGGCCGCGCACGTTGTGGATGAAGACGTCCGCCGTCTCGCATAGCTCCCGCAGATAGGCCTTGCCGTCGTCCGACTTGAGGTCGAGCGCCACCGACCGCTTGCCGCGGTTCACGGTCATGTGGCAACCGCCCATGCCGCGGGTCTTCGCGGGCTTGCCGACGCGGCGGAAGATGTCCCCGGAGGGCGCCTCCACCTTGATCACGTCGGCGCCCATGTCGGCCATCAGCTGCGTGGCGTAGGGGCCGAACATCACCGACGTCAGGTCGACGATCCGCACCCCCTCCAGCATCCGGGGCGCCGCGGCGGAGGGCAGGCTCATGCGGCGGCGTAGGGCCGGACCCGGACGGGGATGGCGCTCATTCTGGGGATGCCTGTGCGGGGATCGAAGTCCTGGTCGATCGCGGTCAGACGCCCCGTGTTGCCCCCCGCCGTCAAGGGGTCGGCGTCGTCCTCTAGTCCCGGCTCGGCGCCCCAGGCGTGGGTCATGGAGATGCAGCCCCGCCGCACGTCGGGCGCGGTCGCGGCCACGCCGCGGATGGAGGCGCGCCCGCTCTCGATCTCGATCACGTCGCCCTCGGCCACGTGGTGGGCGGCCATGTCGGCGGGGTTCATGAAGGCGGGGTTGTAGGGCCAGCGGCGCTGCGTGGCCGCGTTCTCGTGCCAACAGGAGTTCAGGACCTCCTTCAGCCGCCGCGAGATCAGCCGCAGGGGGAAGGCATCGGGCGCCGGAGGATGTTCGGCGATCTCCTCCAGCTCGGCCATGGCGACGGGGTTGCCGATGTCCAGCCGCGTCGGCCAGCCGGCGGGGCGGGGCTGCACGACGACGGTGGGGCGGTCGAACAGCCGCCCCTCGGTCGCCGTCATGATCTCGTCGGCCGGTACGGGCGAGCCCTTCAGCAGCATCCGCCACACGTCGCGGGAGCCGATGTCGGCGCCGGGCGCGACGGTGGTCGCGTCCGCCTCCGCATGCGCGGGATCGAGCCAGGCCGAGGACTTGATCGTCAGCGGCAGCCCCAGCCGCGCGGCCATGCGGTGGAACACCTGCCATTCCTCACGCACGTCCGAGCCCTCCGGCGGCGCCGTCAGCGGCTCGGCCCATTGGCTGTAGGGGCCGTGGAAGCCCCAGCCCGGTCCGAAGTTGCCGATCATCTCGTTCAGCGAGGTCGAGCTCATCACCTCCAGCGGCAGGGTAGGGGCGGCGACGTAGTGGGCGTGGCGGCCGGTGGCCGACAGGTGCGGGTCGAAGCAGACCAGGAGCTCCAGCGCCTTCATCGCCTCGACGGTCAGGATCTGGTCGGGCCAGGCCAGGATCGGGTTGCCGCCCAGCACGAACAGCGCCTTCACCTGCCCCTCGCCGGGGGTGAGGATCTCCTCGGCCAGGCCGGCGCAGGGCAAGCCCGCGGTGCTCTCCTTCAGGCCGCGGATGCGCAGGACCTCGCCGCCGCCGGTGGTCGGCATGGGTCCGGGGGAGGCGGCGATGGCGGGGAAGGGGTTGATGCAGACGCCGGGGTTGAGCAGGGCCGCGCCCTCGCGGCGCCAGAAGCCCTTCAGCGTGGTCAGCACCTTGACGAAATATTCGACCAGGTTGCCGCGCCCGCTCATGTTCGCGCCCGTGCCGGCGCTGAACGCCCCGCGCTTGCCCGCGCCGATGATCGCGGCCGCCTGCTCGATCAGGGCGGGATCCACGTCGGCCCGCGCCGCCGCCATCTCCACCGTGTAGGGCTCGACCGCGGCGGTCAGCGCCTCCAGCCCTTCGGCCTCGGCGTCCACGAACATGCGGTCGATCTGGCCGCGCTGGATCAGGAGGCGCGCGATGGCGGCCAGCACGGGCGCGTCCTCGCCCGGCCGCACGGGGATGTGGACGTCGGCGTGCTCGGCGCAGTCGGTGCGGCGAGGGTCGACGACCACCAGCTTCATGCCGCGCTTCTTGGCCTCGTGCAGGCGCTTGGCGGGGTTCATGCCGAGGCCGCCGTTCATCGAGACGATCGGGTTGGTGCCGATCAGCGTCAGCACGTCCCAGGTCTCCATCGCCGGCGTGCCCGCCAGCCACGCCCCGTGCATCATCATCGAGACCGCCTTGCCCGGCTGGTCGATGGTCACGCTGGTGAACACCATCTTCGAGCCGATGGCGGCCATGAAGGCCTCGGCGAAGTGCTTGGCGGAGAAGTTGTTGTAGCCGTGGGTGCCGATGTAGAGCGCCACCGACCGCGGCCCGTGCTTGGCCACCAGCGCCTGCACCTTGTCGGCGATCTCGTCGGCCATCAGGTCGGAGGCGATCGGCGCATGGCTCCCGTCCCCTTGCTTCTTCAGCGAGTGCAGCAGCCGAGTCGGCTCGCGGTGGTAGGTCGCCAGCTCCCGGCCCTTGATGCAGGAGAAGCCGTGGAAGATCGGGTTGTCCTTGTCCCCGTACAGCTTCACGGGAACGCCGTCCGCCATCTCCACCAGGAGGCCGCACTGGGCGTGGCAGGACCGGCAGACGGTGTGGCGGACGTCGACGCCGCGGCTCACGCGCCCGCCTCCCGCACCGGCGTGAAGGCGTAGCTCGTCACCTCGCCGCGGTCGGCGGTGGCGAAGGGGGTCAGCACCAGCCGCATGGGCTCGCCGATCTTCAGCGCCTCGGGGTCGGCCGTCTGCAGCCGCGACTCCACGATCACCTGTCCCGGCAGCTCGATATAGCCGACCGCGTAGGGCTTGAAGCCCCGCTCGTCCTCGGCCCCGGCGTAGGGCGGCGTCTTCGGTCGGAACCGCTGCACGGTGAACGACCACAGCGTTCCTTCGGGCGACAGCGGCACCGCGTCGTGCAGCGCCGCCTCCGCGCCCTTGGGCATCGGAAACACGACCCGCCCGTCCGAATGACGGCGACCGCCGATTAGGCGGGGCGGAGGGCCGGCCTCGAACAGCCCCTTGGCCAAGGCTTCCATGACGCCTGCTCCCATGGTCTCGTCGGCGCGTGGCCCGCGCTCTGGCGATCAGCCTAGCCGCGGGCTGGAAAAAAGTCAGCCGTGTTCTATACCGGCAGAACGGATTGTTTTGGCGACCGCCCGGCAGAGGCGGCGCGGAGGGAACACGCGTGACCGACCTCGCCGAGATCCTTACCCTGGGCGACATCCCCCGCGTGCAGGCGCGGGCGCGGCCCGATGCGGTCGCCTTCCACTTTGAAGGCCGAGACACGACCTACCGGGAGTTCGACCGCCGCGCGAACCAGGTCGCCAACGCCCTGGCCGCCCTGGGCCTGAAGCCCGGCGACCGCGTCTCTCACCTGGGCAAGAACAGCGACCTCTACTTCGAACTCCTGTTCGGCTGCTTCAAAGCGGGCGTCGTGATGGCCCCGATCGGCTGGCGCCTCGCTCCGCCCGAGGTCGCCCACGTGCTGAAGGACAGCGGGGCCAAGGCGCTGTTCGTCGGGCCGGAGTTCCCAGCGCTCGCCCGCGCCGCCGCCGGAGGGCTGGGCCGCACTCTCGCTTTCATCGCCATGGAGGGCGGGACGCCCGAATGGCCGGACTTCACGGCGTGGCGCGACGCCGCCTCCGACGCCGACCCGCACACGCCGATCCCGCGCGCGGACACGGCCATGCAGCTCTACACCTCCGGCACCACCGGGAACCCCAAGGGCGCCATGCTGACCCACCACGGCCTCCTGGCGCTGCGCGGGCAGGAGGCGGCGGATTGGAACCAGTGGTCGGACGCCGACGTCAGCCTCGTCGCCATGCCCAACGCCCACATCGGCGGCTCCGGCTGGGGAGTGATGGGCCTCTACAACGGCGCCAAGGGCGTCGTGATGCGCGAATTCGACCCGGTGAAGGTGCTCGACGTCGTGGACGCGCACCGCATCTCCAAGATGTTCATGGTGCCCGCCGCCATGCAGATCGTCGTGCGCCACCCCAAGGCGCGCCAGATCGACTGGTCGCCGCTGAAATACATGCTCTACGGCGCCTCCCCGATCCCGCTGGCGCTGCTGCAGGAGTGCATGGAGGTGTTCGGCTGCGGCTTCGTGCAGATGTACGGCATGACCGAGACCTGCGGCACCATCGTCGCCCTCCCGCCGGAGGACCACGACCCGAAGGGCTCGCCCAGGATGCGCTCCTGCGGCAAGGCCATGGCGGGGGTCGAGCTGGCGATCCTGGACGCCGACGGGAACATGCTGCCCCCAGGCGAGGTCGGCGAGATCGCCACGCGCTCGGCGGCCAACATGGCGGGCTACTGGAACCTGCCCGACGCCACCGCCAGGACGCTCAGCGCCGACGGTTGGCTGCGCACCGGCGACGCCGGCTACATGGACGCGGACGGCTACCTCTACATCCACGACCGGGTGAAGGACATGATCGTCTCCGGCGGCGAGAACGTCTATCCGGCCGAGGTCGAGAACGCGATCTTCGGCTGCCCCGGCGTCGCCGACGTGGCCGTGATCGGCGTGCCCGACCCCAAGTGGGGCGAGGCGGTGAAGGCGATGGTGGTGCGCACGCCGGGAGCGGAGCCTAGCGCCGACGACGTGATCGGCTACGCCCGCTCCCGCATCGCCGGCTTCAAGACCCCCAAGAGCGTGGACTTCATCGACGCCCTGCCGCGCAACGCCAGCGGCAAGGTGCTCAGGCGCCAGCTCCGCGCGCCGTACTGGGAGGGGGCGGAGCGGCAGGTGAATTGAGGGGCTGCTCCAAGTGCAGACGCTTCAGATGTCGGCTAGGGATCTAAGGCGGAGCTAGCTTGACTTACCGCCAAGCGATCGACCCATCGAAGTTCCGTCCGCTTTGTCGAGCAACCAGAGCGAAAGCCCGGCGGAGGTCAGCCCATCAGGCTCGCCGTCGCCCCGTCTGTTGACGTATTCCGACAGGCGTTGGCGCGCCTCTTCAACCGCTTGGATGAAGTCAGGCCCGGCTTCGGCGACAAGAGTTGGGCTCGTGACCTCCGTCTTCCAGCCCTCTGGGGTGTCGTACAGAACGGCGATGAGTTCTTCCGTGGCGTCGGACACCCAATAGATTTCAGCCTCCGTGCGCCGCTCAACGACATTGCCGAGTATCGAGATAGCGGTCTGTCCCATCCCTCATGTTAGGGCGTTCGCCCAACCGAACGGCAAGCACGAAAGCGGTCCTACAAGGGATTGAGCTTTGAGCTGCAAGCCGCCCTTGTCCATCTCCCCCATCGCAGATGGGGGAGTGCCCCGAAGGGGCGAGGGGGCCGCTC
>CAZZZR010000099.1:6363-8796 GCA_964658605.1 uncultured Caulobacter sp.
TCGGCGCAGCCGAGCGGAACGGCTCGCGCGCCCGGTGTGGGAGCTTGCGTCTTCCGCGCTATCGCGCGGCCCCTCCGGCCTTCTGGGCCACCTCCCCATGCGATGCATGGGGAGGATCAACGGACCACGCCCCAGCCCTTGACGCAGAACAAAACAGGAATAGAACGGAAGGCGAACACAGGGGAGGCGATGATGGTCAATCTGGCGCGCGAGTCGGCCGCACTTGCGTCGGTCGCGGGGTTCGTCTGCATGGTCTGCGCAATGGCCCGGCTGTTGGGCTGAGTCGCCCAGGTGAGGGCGGGGGGATGGGCCGGATGGCGGAGCTGGCGGCGGAGGCGGGGGGCGCGGAGGCTCCTGACCGTGGCGGCTTCGTGCATCTTCGGGTGCGTTCCGCCTATTCGCTGCTCGAGGGCGCGATCAAGGCGGGGGAGATCGGGGGGCTGGCGGCCCGGGCGGGGATGCCCGCCGTCGCCATCGCCGACCGGGCCAACCTGTTCGGCGCGCTGGAGTTCTCCTCCTCGCTGAAGGACCAGGGCGTGCAGCCGATCATCGGCTGCGCCCTGCCTGTCGCGGGCCTGGGCGAGGCGGCGGGGGGGCGGCCGAACCACCGGACGCGAGCGCCCGTGGTGGTCCTCTTGGCGCAGGACGAGACGGGGTGGGGCAACCTCATGGCCCTGTCGTCGCTCGCCTACACCGACAGCGCGTCGGACGGCGAGGCGGCGGTGGCCTGGAGGGAGGTCGCGGCGCGATCGGCGGGGCTGATCGCGCTCTCCGGCGGCCCGGACGGGGCGGCCGACCCCCTGTTCGCGGCGGGCAAGCTGAAGGAGGGGCGGGCGGTGCTGGCCGCGCTCCAGGCGGCGTTCGGCGACCGCTTCTACGTCGAGCTGCAGCGGCACGGGACAGCGTCCGAGGCGGCGGCCGAGCCGGAGCTGGTGGGCTGGGCCTACGAGAACGACGTCCCGCTCGCGGCGACCAACGACGTGCACTTCGTGGGCGCCGACATGGCGTCCGCGCACGAGGCGTTGTTGTGCATCGCCGACGGCGCCTTCATGGGCCAGGCCGACCGCCGCAAGGTGACGCCGGAGCACCGCTTCAAGTCCGCGCGGGAGATGCGCGAGGCGTTTGCGGACCTGCCCGAGGCCTGTGACAACACCCTGGACATCGCCCGCCGCTGCGCGGTGATGGTGAAGAAGCGCGACCCCATCCTGCCCCGTTTCCCCACCGGAGAGGGGCGCAGCGAGGACGAGGAGCTGGTTCACCAGGCGCGGGAGGGGCTGGCCGCGCGCCTGGCGCACATGCGCGCGGCGGGCATCCCGCTGGCCGCTCCCGAAGAGGACTACTGGGCGCGGCTGGATCGCGAGACCGGCGTCATCGTGCGCATGGGCTTTTCCGGCTACTTCCTGATCGTGTCCGACTTCATCAAGTGGTCGAAGGACAACGGTGTGCCGGTCGGTCCGGGGCGGGGGTCCGGCGCGGGTTCGCTGGTGGCCTGGGCGCTCCTGATCACAGGCCTCGACCCGCTGCGCTTCGGTCTCCTGTTCGAGCGGTTCCTGAACCCCGAGCGGGTGTCGATGCCCGACTTCGACATCGACTTCTGCCAGGAGGGGCGCGAGCGCGTGATCTCCTACGTGCAGGGCAAGTACGGACAGGACCGCGTCGCCCAGATCATCACCTTCGGCACCCTGCAGGCGCGGGTGGTGCTGCGCGACGTGGGCCGGGTGATGCAGCTGCCGTTGGGGTTGGTCGACCGGCTGGCCAAGATGGTGCCGAACAACCCGGCCAACCCGGTGACGCTGGCCAAGGCGATCGAGTTGGAGCCCAAGCTGCAGGAGGCGCGGCGGGACGATCCGGCCGTCGCGGCGGTGCTGGAGACGGCGTTGAAGCTGGAGGGCCTCTACCGCAACGCCTCCACCCACGCGGCGGGCGTGGTGATCGGCGACCGGCCGCTGACGCAGCTCGTGCCGCTCTACCAGGACCCGCGCTCGGACCTGCCGGCCACCCAGTACAACATGAAGTGGGTGGAGAGCGCCGGGCTGGTGAAGTTCGACTTCCTGGGCCTCAAGACGCTGACCGTGCTCGATCGCGCGCTGAAGCACCTGGCCAAGCGCGGCGCGCCGGTGGACCTGGACGCCCTGCCGCTCGACGATCCCAAGACCTACGAGCTGCTCAGCACCGGCCAGGCGGTGGGCGTTTTCCAGCTGGAAAGCCAGGGCATGCGCGACACCCTGCGCAAGCTGAAATGCGGCTCGATCGAGGAGATCACCGCCCTGATCTCGCTGTACCGGCCCGGGCCGATGGACAACATCGACACCTATGTGGCCCGTAAGTTCGGGGCCGAGGTCGACTACCTGCACCCGCTGCTGGAGCCGGTGCTTCGCGAGACCTACGGCGTCATCATCTACCAGGAGCAGGTGATGCAGATCGCCCAGATCC
>CAZZZR010000100.1:0-8757 GCA_964658605.1 uncultured Caulobacter sp.
TCGGCCGCATAGCCCGCGGTGACGCCGCCCAGCAGGGAGCCGGCCACGCCGAAGGTCGGCCCCTTGAGGAAGGAATACTGGGGCATGCCCACCTGACCCAGCACCGCGCCGAGGTCGAAGCCGAGCTGCTTGATGACCGAGCGGTTCACCTCGATGATCTTGACCTTGAGCATCACCTGCTCGCCGCCCGCGACGTTGATGAGGTTCACCACCGTGTTCGGCTGGGCGACGAAGCTGGAGGCCAGGCGCATGGCGCGGTCGGCCTCGCTGGCGTTGGCCGCCTCGCCCGAGAGGATGAGGTTCCCGTTGGCCGAGGAGACCTTCACCCGCGTGCCGGGGAGCAGACTCGCGATGGTCTGGGCGGCGGCGCCCGCGTCCTGGTCGACCCGGATGTCCAGGTGCAGGATGCGCCGGCCCATGCCGTCGACGAACTGCGCGTCCGTCTGGCCCGACTGCAGGCCCATGATCTGGATGCGGCGCGGCGTGGAGAGCACCACGTCGGCGATCTTGGGGTCCGACACCAGCACGTCGCCAGCATCGACCGGCAGCTCCACCGTGGCGGACTTGCCGCGCGGGATCGCCAGCGTGCGGGTCGCGCCCGAGCCCGTGCCCACGTGCACCGTCCGCCCGCCGTCGGCCTCGACCGCGGGCGCGCCGGCGTCGCCGGGGACGTAGGGCGTGCGCTCGATCGTCGTCGCAGGGCCCGCGGGCGAGGTGGTGCGCGAAGGCTGCAGCGTCGAGCGCGGGAACGGCCGTCCGGCGAGCTGCGCGTCGGCGGGCGTCGCGGGCGCGGCGGCCTGCACGGCGGGGCCGGCGCCGAGGCTGGCCAGCGCCGCCAGCGCTGCGGCCCGGCCGAGCGTGGCGCGGAGGGAGGGACGCTGGCTCATCGGGCCACCTTCACGTCGGTCGAGACGCCGTTGCGGTAGACGCGCACGACCGGCGGCGTCTCCGAGGCGCGGGTGATCACGCCGGTGTTGGTCGGGCCGGCGGCGTCGGCGTAGGAGCGCAGCACCAGCGTCAGGTCGCCCTGCGCCTTGGCCAGCACCATGTCCTCGGCCTGCGACGGCGCCAGCTCCAGGGTCGCGGTGGCCCCGACCTGCGTGGCCGAGCCCTTGGCGGGCGTGGAGCTGAGGTTCTGGTCGATCGCCAGCACCCGCACGTTCTTCATCACGGTGGACGAGGCGATCACCCCGTCCGCGCGGCGGACCTGCACCACGTCCACGTGGTCGCCCGGCAGGATGAAGCCGCCGGCCGCCGTCTCGGGTGTCAGCGGGATGGACATGGCGCGCATGCCGGGCTGCAGCGTCACCGCCATCACGCCGCCGGCGCCGGCGCGTACGAGCTTGGATTCGATCACCGGCTCGCCCAGCGCGATGTGTTCGCGCACAACGGCGCCGTTGTAGGAGGCGAGCTTGGCGTCGGGGCCGATCACCGCGGTCTTGGCCGCGCCGATGGCCTTGTCGGCGACGGCGGCGAGCCGCGCCTTGGAGTCGGTCCCGACCGTGACGGGAGCGCCGTCGACGATGTAGGCGGCGTTGACGGTCGACGCGGGCCACGGCTGCCAGCCGAGCGCCGCCGGATCGATCCGCTCGCCCACCGCCAGGTCGCGGCGGGCGACCAGCACCTGCACCTGCGGCGCGGCGACCGGGACGGGCGCGATCTTGACGGGGCGGGGGGTCGCGGCCGTGCGCGCCACGAAGGCGAGGCCGAGCGCGACGACCAGCGCCGCTCCCAAGATGACGTAGAGGCGGACTCGGCCCGTGCCCATGAGGCTCCCCCTGGCGTCGGCGGGTCGCGGGACGTGACCTCGCCGTCTTCCAATCGAGGAGACCTTGGGGCCGTCTAAGTTAACGTCGGACTAAGCGCCCGCTCGGCCAGGGCCGGGGCGACTTAAACGTGCAACGCCCGCATCACGGGGCTTTCCGGAAAGGCGATCAGCGCGCCGACGGCGATGGCCACGCCGTAGGGCACGCCCTCGCCGTCCGTCAGCAGGCGCTTCAGCCATGACGGACCGGCCACAGGCATCATCTGGGCGGCCTGGCGTCCCCACAACAGGCCGAGCGCCAGCGCGCCGCCCGCCAGCGCCGTCCACATCAGGAAGGGCAGCGTCGCGGCGCCGCCGAGCCACAGGCCGCAGGCGGCGAACAGCTTGGCGTCCCCGCCGCCGATCCAGTTCAGCGCGAACATGACCATCCCGACGACCAGCGCCGCGGCGCCCAGCCCCAACGCCATCCCCAGCGCCGGGAGCGGCAGGCCTACCACCAGCGCGGCGGGCAGGAAGGCGGCGGCGGCGAGCATGTTGAGGCGGTTGGGGATGGTCATGGTCGTGGCGTCGCGCGCCCCCGCCAGGATCACCAGCGCGGGGAAGGCGGCGACGACGACGAAGGCCAGGAAGGCGGGCATGGGCGGGTCGCTCTGTGAGGGCGGGATCTCTGCCGCGCACCCTGCCCGCTCATGCTGAAGGAAGCGTTGCGGCGCGACCGGCGCGCCGCCCTTACCTCAGGGCGTTGGAGATCTTGGTCATGGTGCCCGCGATGTTGGTTCCGGCGGCGGAGACGGCGCCCAGGATCAGCAAGGCCAGGCAGGCGACGAGAAGGCCGTATTCCACGGCGGTGGCGCCCCTGTCGTCGGCGGCGAAACGGCGGGCGATCGCAAACGGCGCGCCGGCGCGAAACGGCGTCTCGGTCGGTGTCATGGATGCGCCCCCGCAGGTCCAAAAGGAAAGGGCCGCGACGCCGGTAAGCGCCGCGGCCCCGAAAAGCGCCGATGCGGAGCGTACTCGCTCCGCACCGGTCTCGATTCCTACGGCGGTTAGGACTGGCCGTTGGCGGCGCGAGCGGCGTTGCCGAACGTGCCCTTCAGGTTGGTGCCGACCGTCTGCACGGTGGCGATGATCACGACGGCGATCAGGGCCGCGATGAGGCCGTACTCGATGGCCGTGGCGCCGGACTCGTCCTTGGCGAAACGCGAAACGAACTTGGTCATTGTGGCTCTCCGTTGGAAAAAAGCGGACGATCCGTCGAGCCGTTTCGCTCGCTTCGTCCCCCGAACACGGATGGACTATCAGGTATGGGCCTTAACATCGGGTGAAACGAAACCAACGGATTTCAAGTAATCAAGATGAAGTTGCGTAAACCATGTTTGGGCTCTGCTTGGCTCCGAACAACTCTCCGACTCTATAGCATGCAAGGGCGGCCACGGGGCGGCGCAGGCGGGCCCGCGCTCTTGAAGGTTTGTTAGGGATGCCTAGGCAGGCTCGCGCGGTCTTCGCCCGCCGGGAACCTCACGCCATGCGCCGTACGATCCGCAGCGCCCTCGCAGCCGCCCTCGCCGCGGCCGCGTTCGCCGGCCCCGCCGCAGCGGCCGTGACGGTCGCCGTCGACCACAACGTCCGCCTGCCGCTCGGCGGCCCCGCGGGTTCGGTGGTGGTCGGCAACCCCGCTGTCGCGGACGTGACGGTGGTGGACAGCCGCACCGTCTTCGTCAGCGGGCGCGGACCCGGCTCCACCGACGTCACCGTCGTCGACCCCCTCGGCCGCATCGTCTTTGCGGGCGACATCCGCGTCGTCAGCGAGCCCGGCGCCCACGTGGTGGTCCATCGGGGCTCCAAGGAGCGCGCCGACCTGTCGTGCGACCCGACCTGCACGCCCTCCGCCGCGACCACCGCCAGTGCGGCGCACAGCGACACGACGCCGGGCGCGGGCCCCGGCAACATCGTGGCCAACGTGCTGGGCGGCGCGGTGGCGGGCGCGGCCAGCGGCGCGGCGACCGCCGCCGTGGCGGGCTCCGGCCGCCCCTCCTAGCTCAAGCGCGCCTCCTAAACGAAAGCTTAGGACCCCTCTGCTAGGCGTCAGGGCTCACCGGCTCCAGACGAGGGCGGAATGCTCGGGCTTTCAGCCAGGCGATCGAAGTCTTCCCGATCGTTCCTTGGGAACGCGTCGGGCGCAACCGCGCTCGAGTTCGCTCTCGTGGCGGCGCCGTTCTTCTTCATGATCCTGTGCATCCTCGAGCTCGGGCTCGTCTACATGGTCTCGACGTCTCTGGACAACGCGACGGTGGAGGCCGCGCGGCAGATCCGCACGGGCGAGAACAACAATCTCACCTATACAAGTGCGAGCAACCCGACGCCGCACGCCATGACGTCGGACGACTTCGCCAACATCGTTTGCGCGAACGTCGGGTGGATTCCCACGCAAATCTGCCATGACAACCTCAGCATCGACGTGCGGACCTTCACCAGCTTCTCGAACCCGGCTACGCCGGACCCTGCGGGGGGCGGCACCTTCGACGCCACCAAGCTGACCTTCGCCACGGGCGCGGCGCACAGCATCGTGGTCGTGCGCAGCTTCTACAAATGGCAGCTGATCACGCCGGTGCTGTCGAGTTCGCTGGCCCGCCTGCCGAACAATGTGGCGTTGATCACCTCGACCACGGCCTTCCGCAACGAACCCTATACCTGAGCCCGCCATGCGCGCCCCTCGCCTCCTCCGCTCCCTCCTGGCCCGCGCCCGCGACCGTCGCGGCGTCGCGGCGCTGGAGTTCGCCATGATCGCGCCGATCATGATCGTGATGTTCTTCGGCATCTCGGAGCTGGGCCAGGGCCTTCTGGCCGAGCGACGGGTGAGCCACGCGACCTCCGCCCTGGGCGACCTCGCCGCGCAGTTGCAGAACATCGCCCAGTCCGATGCGGATGACATGTTCGCGGCGTCCGCCGACATCATGGCGCCGCTGAACACCACGCCGCTGAAGCTCCGCGTCAGCAGCGTCACGGTCAACTCCAAGGGCGTGCCCAAGGTCGACTGGAGCTACACCTCCGGCATGGGCGTTCTGAACGACTGCGACAATCCGCCTGCCCTTCCGACCGGACTGGTGACCGCACCGGGCGACACGATCATCCTGTCGGAATCGCAGTACAAGTTCACGTCGCCGATCGGCTACATCCTGCCCAACGGCATCACCTTCAACCGCTCGTCCTACCTGCGGCCGCGCTACGGGGCGGTGACGCGCCCGTCGCCCGCCCAGAGCTCATGCGGCTGAGCCGAGCTCCCGCCTCGCCCGGGCGGGATCGACGAACGCCAGCCCCGCCAGCCCCACGACCAGCAGCAGCGCGATCGGGATGAAGCCCGCCTGCTGCGTCTTCAGCGCGGCGGTGAAGAGGCTGATGAGCAGCGACCCCACCCACAGCGTCACGTTTCCCGACAGGCCGTAGAGACCGAAGTAGGACCCGACCCGCTCGGGCGTGGTCAACCGGGTCAGCAGCACGCGGCTTGACGCGTAGGACCCGCAGACGCCCAGCGCGTTGACCATCCCGAGCCCCAGGAACAGCAGTTCCGGAACGGTCCTGAACACGGGGCCGCCCCAGACCGGCCCGGGGCTCGCGTAGGGCATGTAGAAGACGCGGTTCGGGGCCAGTCCGAGGATCAGCACCTCGCACACGATCACCGTGGCGATCTCGATCATGATGGCGCGCTTCGGTCCGAACGCCCGGTCGAGCCGCGCGGCCAGCAGCCCGCCGATCGCCGCGGCGAAGCTCATGCAGATGCCGAGCGCCAGGAGGTCGAGCGTCCTCCAGTGCATCACCCCCGCCGCATAGACCCCGCTGAAGATCAGGATCGCGGTCATCCCGTCGGTGTAGAGCATCCGCGCGCCGAGGAAGGTGGCCATGTCGCGCTCGCGGCGCAGGCCCTTGAGCGTGGTCCAGAGCGCGCCGAGGCTGGCGGACAGCCCTCCGCCCAGGCCCCTCGGCGCGTCGCGGGTCAACAGGAACAGGGGCGTCGCCAGGAGCGCGAAGACCACCGCCTGGATCGGTGCCACGATCCTGTCCGGCTCGTGCGCCGCGGCGCTCAGGCCGAACAGCGGATGGTCCGACAAGCCCGGCAGGTGGATCCGGCCCGGCAGGGCGAAGCACCACAGCACCGTGACCAGGAGGATCACCGACATGGCGTTGCCCAGCGCCAGCCCCAGCCCCGATGCGTTGGACGTCAGCTGCGGCGGCACGGCGTGGGGCAGGAGCGCGTTGTGCAGCACCTCGGTGTAGGAGAACAGCACGCCGATCGCCCCGACCATGACCGCGACCGCCGTCACCGACAGGCCCGAATGGTCGGGCCGCGCCCACCACAGGCCGAAGATCAGGACCGTCATCATGGCCGTCACGCCCGCCAGCAGCGGCTTGCGCGGCCCCAGCCGGTCGACCGCGGCGCCGAGGAACGGCGCGGTGAGCGCCACGCACAGGCCGTAGATCGTGGTGATGCGGGCGACCAGCGCCTGCCCCTGAACGGCGTTCCCCACCATCACCGTCGCGAAGTAGGGCATGAAGACGTAGATGGTGACGAGGAGCACGTAGGGGGTGCGTCCGCCCTCGTAGAGCGCCCAGGCCAGCCCGCTGCGCGTCAGCCGCGTGGCGGGCGCCGCGTCGTGGACCGGGGAGGCGAGCGCCTGCTCCATCGGATCGCCGAGAGGGATCGCAAGTCCCGGCGGTTCGCGCACGTGGTCGGCCATGCAAGCTCCTCCCTGGAGCGGAGCGCCTCGTTTCGGACGCTTCGGTTACTGCGATCACCCTGGACCGGCGGCGGACCCTTGTCATCCTGAGACCCGCGTGGAACATCGGGGGAACATGCGCGTGGCCGACCGCCTCCCCATCTTGCCCGCCATGAACGCCCCGGCGCCGGCCGCCCTCCTGCCCCCGCGCTTCGACGACTGGTTCGCCCGTCGCGGATGGACGGCGCGCGCGCATCAGCTCGGCATGATCGAGGCGGCGGCGCGAGGCGAGCACGCACTCTTGATCGCGCCCACGGGCGGCGGCAAGACGCTCGCGGGGTTCCTGCCCAGCCTGATCGAACTCAGCGAGCGGCCCCCCCGCAACACGCCCGGCGGCGTGCACACGCTGTACATCTCGCCGCTGAAGGCGCTGGCCGTGGACGTGGCGCGCAACCTGGAGGCTCCCGTCGCCGAGATGGGGCTTGCCGTCTCCGTCGAAAGCCGGTCGGGCGACACCAGCGTGGCCAAGCGCCAGCGGCAGAGGCTGAAGCCGCCCGACATCCTGCTCACCACGCCCGAGCAGCTGGCGCTGTTCTGCGCGTGGGACGGCGCACGCGAGTATTTCAAGGACCTGCAGTGCGTGATCCTCGACGAGATCCACGTGCTGCACGCCTCCAAGCGGGGCGACCTGCTGAACCTGGCGCTGGCGCGGCTGTCGAGCTTCGCGCCGGGCGTGCGCCGCGTCGGCCTGAGCGCGACGGTGGATGATCCGCAGAAGCTGATCGACTGGCTCAGCCCGCACCCGGCGACGCGGGAGGTCACGCTCGTGCTCGGCCAGGGCGGCGCGGCGCCCATCCTGGACGTGATGATCCCCGGCGGCCATGCGCCGTGGAGCGGCCACCACGCCGAGCACGCCATGGTCGACGTCTACGCCGCGATCGAGACAGCGAAGACCGCGCTCGTCTTCGTCAACACCCGCTGGCAGGCGGAGTTCGCCTTCCAGAAGCTGTGGGAGATCAACGACAAGAACCTCGCCATCGCGCTGCATCACGGGTCGATGGCCGCCGAGCAGCGCCGCAAGGTGGAGGCCGCCATGGCGCGCGGCGACCTGAAGGCGGTGATCTGCACCTCGACGCTCGACCTCGGCATCGACTGGGGCGACGTGGACCTCGTGATCCAGCTCTCGGCGCCCAAGGGGTGCTCGCGCATGGTGCAGCGCATCGGCCGCGCCAACCACCGGATGGACGAGCCCTCCCGCGCCCTCTTCGTCCCCGCCAATCGCTTCGAGGTGCTGGAATGCTTCGCCGCGAGGGAGGCGGTGGCGGAGGGCGCGCTCGATGGCGAGCCGTTCCACTCGGGCACGCTGGATTCGCTCGCCCAGCACGTGATGGGCGTGGCCTGCAGCGAGCCCTTTGACGCCGTCCAGCTCTACGAGGAGGTCACCTCGGCCGGGGCCTACCGCGATCTCTCGTGGGAGGACTGGGAGACTGTGGTCGATTTCGTCGCCACCGGCGGCTACGCGCTGCGCACCTACGAGAAGTTCGCCCGCATCGTGAAGAGCCCGCAGGACGGGCTCTGGCGCGTGCGCAACGGCGAGGTCGCCCAGCGCCACCGCATGAACGTGGGCGCCATCGTCGCCGCGGGCACGCTCAACATCCGCGTTGCCTCGGAAAAGAAGGGCGTGGCCGGCCGCAAGGTCGGCGAGGCGGAGGAGTGGTACTTCGAGCAGCTCACGCCGGGCGACACCTTCCTGTTCGGCGGCGAGGTGTGGAAGTACCTCGGCATCCGCGGCATGGACGCGCTCGTCGGCCACGCGGTCGACCGCGAGCCGAAGATCCCCAGCTGGGGCGGCTCCAAGTTCCCGCTCTCCACCTTCCTGGCCGCCAAGGTGCGCCGCCTGATCCAGGACCAGGAGGGCTGGTCCAAGCTGCCCGACGACGTGCGCGAGTGGCTGGAGATCCAGCGCCTGCGCTCCTCGATCCCGACGCAGGACCAGATGCTGCTGGAGACGTTCCAGCGGGGAAAACGCTGCTATCTGGTCTGCTATCCCTTCGAGGGGCGGCTGGCGCACACGACGCTGGCCATGCTGCTGACCAAGCGGCTGGAGCGGATGGGGGTCGGGCCGCTCGGCTTCGTGTGCAACGACTACGCCCTGTCGATCTGGGCGATGCGGCCGATGGGCGGGCTCGACCTCTCCGACCTCTTCGGCCAGGACATGCTGGGCGACGACCTGGAGACCTGGCTCGACGAGAGCTTCATGATGAAGCGCACCTTCAAGGG
>CAZZZR010000101.1:0-8739 GCA_964658605.1 uncultured Caulobacter sp.
CGGCGTTCCGATCGCTGCGCGAGCGGCCCCTCCCAGCTCCGCCGTACTGCCCCATCTGCGATGGGGGAGAGAAAGCGGCGTCAACCTGCGTCGAGCCCACCCGCGTGCACGTGCACGTGTTGCGCCCGACCCTTCAGGTCCTCGAACAGCGCCGGGTCGGCCCCGGTCAGGAAGGCCTGGAGCCGCAGCGCCGTGATCTCGTCGAACAAGGCGGCCCGCCTCGTCGAATCGAGATGGGCCGCGATTTCGTCCAGCAACAATATAGGGTTTGCGACGGATTTAGCACGTGCGGAATCGCCTTCCGAAGCCCGGGAAAGCCGGGCCGCCTGGGCGAGGGCGAGGTTGAGCACCAGCGCCTTCTGCTCGCCCGTCGAACCCTCCGCCGCGGGGCGGTCCTTGCCGCGCAGCACCACCCCGAGATCGGCCCGGTGCGGGCCGACCAGACCCCGCCCCGCCACCGCGTCGCGGGCGCGGGCGACGCGCAGGGCCGAGCGCAGGGCGTCGGCGTAGCCGGGGTCCGCGGGCGCGCTCCACTCCCCCGCCAGCGTCAGGCCAGCCTGGGGGAAGGGGCGATCGGCGCGGGCGTCGATCTCGACCTGCAGCGCCGCCACCGTGCGGGCTCTGGCCGAGGCCACCGCCTCCCCCGCCTCAGCCATCCGCGCCTCCAGGGCGTCGAGCCAGACGGGGTCGGCAGCCCGCCCGCTTTCGCGCGCGTCCAGCAGGAGCCGCATCCGCTGCCGCAACGCACCCTCATAGGTGCCGGCGGCGGCGGCGTGGGCGGGCTCGGCGGCGAAGGTCAGGCGGTCGAGGAAGCGCCGCCGCTCGGACGCGGGCTCCGTGAACAGCCGGTCCTGCGCAGGCGTGAGCCACACCAGCCGCAGGTGGTCGGAGAGGCGCGCGGCGGTGGCGGTCTCGCCCTCGATCCGCACGGTGCGCCGCGAGGCCCCCGGCTCCAGCCCCGTGCCGAGCCGCACCGGCTCCCCATCCGGCCCGGCGACCAGCGCGGACACCGTCCATGGCCGCCCGGGCGGCTCCCCCGGCTCGCGACGCCCGACCTCGGCGACGGCGGCGTTGCGCAGGCCCTTGCCGGGGGCGAGCAGCGAGACCGCCTCCAGGAGGTTGGTCTTGCCCGCCCCGTTCGGCCCGGACAGCACCACCGTCCCCGCCTCCAGTGCGAGCGTGGCGGTGCGGTAGCTCCGGAAGTCGGTCAGGCAGAGCGAGCGGAGCACGGCGGCGGCCATCGCCCGGCGTTGTAGCGGGTGCGGACGGGCGCGCCCATCCGTCGATCAGGCGCCTGCGGTCAGGCCAGCGCGGCCTGCGGGCGGCGAACGACGAAGAAGCTCGCGATCGTGGCCCACAGCACCGTCGCCGCCCCGCCTGCGACCACCACGTCGCGCACCGGCGGCGCGGCCGCGAGCCCGGCCGCGACGCAGGTCAGCAACCCCGCGGCGGTGGCGTAGTAGACCCGCGCCGGGATCCATCGCGCCAAGGGCAGGAAGTGCAGCCCGACCACGGCCGCGACGACGGTCAGGGACAGGTCGGGGCGGCCCAGCCACACGACGAGGTTCACCCCCGCCAGGATCGCGAGCCCCTCGACGGTGCTGGCCAGGGCGACCACCCGCCCGATCCGCCGGGCCTCGACCGCACTCCGATGCTCGGCGGGGATGCCCTTGAACACGGCGGCGGCGAGGGCGAGCGAGAGCAGCGCGGGCGCGGCCAGCGTCCAGGCAGGCGCATGGGCGTAAGACAGCGCCATGGCGCCCCACAGGGCGCCGAAGACGGTCAGGACCAGGGTGGCGGTGCGCATAACCATTCTCCAGATAACTCTTATATGCAAAGTGCATTAGAGTGCCGGAGGAGTCAAGCGAGCCGATTGTGTGGTCGGGTCAGGTGCAGTCCGCGGCGCGCGTTGCGCCTCCGCCACACCCCTCATTGCATTGCACCATTTTAACTTGGCCGCAGGATGTGGCGAGCCTATATCGCACATCGTCGTCATTGAGGACGAACCTACCCGCAAATATGCGTTTCGCGGGCATGGCCTACCTCCACCCTTCCCGGGAGAAGGCGCCCTCGCTGCGGCTCAAGAGAAACAGGAGATATCCATGACCTCCCTCGCCACCTGGACCGAACGCGGCGCCGGCGCGACGCTTGTGATCTGCCTGGCCAGCCTCGTCGCGGCCGGCCTCGGCTTCGTCGCGAACTCGCTGTGACCCACGCGAAAACGGCGGGCGTCTTGTGCGAGACGCCCGCCGTCTGACCCCGTGTTCGCCTTCGAGGATCAGTCCTCCTCGGCGGCCTCCGCCTCTTCCTTGGTCTTGAAGTCGGCGCCTTCAGGCTCTGACGGCGGCCCGTAGACGGAGAAGAGCTTCAGCGGCTCCTCGCCCTTGTTGATGATGTTGTGGGTCGAGCCCTTGGGCACCACGACGATGTGGTTCGGCGTCACCTTCGTGCGCTTTCCGTCGATCACCACCTGCCCCTCGCCCGCGACGATGAAGGTGGTCTGGTCGCCGTCGTGCGTCTCCTCGCCGATGTCCTCGCCGACGCCGATGTTCATCATGACGATCTGGCACTGATCGTCGAGATAGACCTCCTTCTGCCACTTGGTGTTCTTGGTGGCGAGGTCGATGATGTCCTTGTTGAAGATGGCCATGCGATGCGCGCGCTCCTGGAGGGATGGGACTCGTCCAACCGTCCGGAAGCCTGATGGTTCAGGCCTCTTCCGACCCCATTACGGGCAGGCGCGCCGCCCGCCGGCGCAGGGCGCGGTTGGCGGCGAACACCACCAGCGCCCAGACCGCGCCGAAGCACCAGCCCGCCAGCACGTCCGTCGGCCAGTGGACGCCGAGGTAGATGCGGCTGAGGCCGATCAGCACCGACAGCACGCCCGCGCCCGCCATCAGGTAGGTCCGCGCCGCCGCCGTCCTCTGCGTCTCCGCCAGCATCGCTCCGACCGTGAGCAGGATAGCGGTGGAGATCATGGCGTGGCCGCTGGGGAAGCTGGCGTTGGACACGTTGGCCAGGTGATCGACCACGGTCGGGCGCGGCCGGTCCACCACGAGCTTGATCACGGCGTTGGCGGCGGAGGCGCCCAGGATGGACGCCAACAGCCATGCCGCCTCCGCCCGCCGTCGCGCCAGCCACAGGAAGCCCACCGCGGCCCCGCCCAGCAGCCACTGAAGGGTGAAGCCGCCGAGCGCGCTGAGGTCGATCGCAGACTGCTCCAGCCACTTGGGCCCGATCGGCGTGTTCGGATGGCCCGGCACGCGCAGCGCCAAAAGGATGCGGCTGTCGAAGCCGTAGCTGCCGCCCTCGGCGAACTCGTCGATCAGGTGCGCGCCGAGGCCCAGCGCGGCCAGCGCCAGCAGCCACAGGAGCGGCCACAGCCACTTGGCGGAGCGTGAGGTGAGGGGCGGCGCCTCCGGGGAGCCGTCCGGGCGTCGCTGAAGCTCGGCGGTTGCCGTCACCGTCTGCGGAACAGGCGGTTGCGGCCCGAGCCCCGGGCTCGCATCGACACGTCTTCGACGAGCCCGGCGGCGGCGAGCGGCGCGTCGACGTCCTTGGCGGCCGTCTTCACCGCGGCCCCTTCCACCTCGATCAGCACGGTCTTGGCGTGGGCGAAGGCATGCGGACCGCCGGCGACGATCCAGGGCTCGATCCCGTCTACGTCCAGCTTCACGTGGTCCGGCTGCGGCAGGGCGTAGAGGGCGACCGCGTCGTCCATCCGCGCGACGAACACCGGCTGTAGGAAAGCGGACGGCGTCTCGCCGAACTGGTTGACCGAGCCTTGCAGCGTGTTCAGCGCTCCGCCCGGATCCAGCCCGTGCAGGTGGATGGCGGTAGGGCCGGTCCTGTCCGACAGCGCCAGGCACAGCGGCGTCACGGCGTCGCCCAGCCCGTTCAGCGCCACGTGCTCGACCAGGAGGCCGTAGGAGGTGGCCTTGGGCTCGAACGCCATGACCCGGGCGCCGCGCTTTCCGGCATAGAGCGCGAACTGGCCGAAGGCGGCGCCGATGTCCCACAGCACCTCGCCCGCGGCGATGTCGGTGTCGATCCAGTCCAGCGTCTCGGGCTCGTTGCCGCGGAAGTTGTCGACAGCGCCCGCGACGTGGCGGCCGCGGCTGGTGAGGAAGGTCAGAGGGCCGTGAGGCGTCTCCACCGTGCGGGTCGCCCGGCGCTCCAGCTCGGCCATCAGGTTGGCGACCGTCTTGCCCCGCTGGCGGGCGGGCTGCAGCGCGTTGGCGGCCCCCACCAACCCTGCGAGGGCTGCGGCGACCTTGCGGCTCATACCCGCAGCGGCATCAGCACGTACTGGACGCCGGCGTCCGACGGGTCGATCACCAGCGTCGGCGAGGAGGGGTCGGCGAAGCGCAGCTCCATGATCTCGCCGCCGATCTGGCCGCAGACGTCGAGCAGGTAGCGCGCGTTGAAGCCGATCTCGAAGCTGTCGCCGTCGTAGTCGATCTCCAGCTCCTCGACCGCCTGCCCGGCCTCCATGTTGCGCACGGTGAGCGTCAGCTTGCCGGGCTCGATCGCCAGCTTCACCGAGCGGCTCTTCTCCGCCGAGATGGTGGCGACCCGATCGACGGCGTTGGCGAACATCTTGGCGTCCAGCTCGACGCGCTTGTGGTTGTCCTTGGGGATGACGCGCACATAGTCGGGGAAGGCGCCGTCGATCACCTTGGAGGTGAGGGTCGCGCCGGGGGCCGCCTCGCCGTCCTCGCCCGAGCCTTTGCCGCCGCCCGCGAACTCGAACCGCACCTTGGCCGACGAGATTTGCAGCTCGACCGTCTCGCCCGCGTCGTCCAGCAGCCGTCGCGCCTCCGCGATGGTCTTGCGCGGCACGATCACGCCGGGGAGACCCGCCGCCCCCTCGGGAGCGGGCATCTCAGCCAGGGCCAGCCGGTGGCCGTCGGTGGCGACCGCGCGCAGCATGGTCCTGCCCTCCACCGAAACGGTGTGGAGGTAGAGGCCGTTCAGGTAGTAGCGCGTCTCCTCGGTGGAGATCGCGAAGCGCGTCTTGTCGATCAGGCGCACGAGGTCGTCGGCCTCGATGGAGAGCTTCTGCGACAGGCCGTCGGAGCTCATTACCGGGAAGTCGCCCGAGGGCAGCACCGGCAGGTTGAAGCGCGAGCGGCCGGCGGTGACCAGGAGGCGCGGGTCCTCGCCCTGGAACTTCAGCTCCACGTCGGCCCCGTCGGGCAGCTTGCGCGCGATCTCGTAGAGGGTGTGGGCCGGGGCGGTGATCTGGCCGGAGCCGGAGACGCGGGCGCGGGCGCCGTCGACGATCTCCATGTCCAGGTCGGTGGCGGAGAAGCTGACGTCGGAGCCGTCCGCGGACAGGAGCACGTTGGACAGGATCGGGATGGTGTTGCGCCGCTCCACCACGCTCTGCACGTGGCCCAGCGCCTTGAGGAGGGCGGCGCGCTCGATCGTCAGCTTCATGGGGTCCGTGGGCGGTCCGTTGGGTCGGCGGGATCGTCGGTCCGACTCAAGAGTCAGCCCTGCGTTCCAGCTTACAGGTTGGGACTTTCGACACTAGCGGATCGCACGCCGCAGGTGGAAGGGGGGCTCAGCCGCCGTGCGCCTTGGCCATCATGTGCGCCCATGCGCCGAGCGCCGCCATCGCGGCCGCCGCTCCCACCGTGACCGGCCCACGCAGGGCCCGGTACCAGGTGGGCAGGTCCTTGGCCGTCATGTCGGCGAGGCCCTGCACGATCAGCAGCGCGGCCAAGCCGTCGAAACGCATGGCGAAGGGCAGGCCCGGGGCCGCCGCGAGCGCCCAGGCCGCCAGCTGCGGCGTGACCGAGAGCGCCAGGTTGCGCGCCGACGGCCCTCCCACGCGCACCGCCTCGACGCCCCAACGCACCCCGCCCAGGAAGCTCGCGATCGTCGCGGCGTAGACGAGCATCAGGCTGGGGATCGAGAAGGCGGCGGCGCCGACCCGCTCCGGTCCCGCCCACAGCGCCGCGGCGCCCGCGAAGAAGGGGATCAGGCCGGCGAACCCCAGCAGGGCGGCGACGTTCGCACCGGAAGGTCGTTCTGGAGACGCCGGAGAAATGAGGGCCATGACGCGTCCATGCGACCCGGCCGCCGCCCCGGTCAAGGCGCCGTCCGGCGAGCGGGCTCAGCGGATGGCGAGCGCCTTGGCGGTGGGCGTGATCCCCTCCGTCTTGTTCGAGACCAGGCCCGCGCGCTGCAGTTCGGCCAGGGCGACGTCCAGCTTTTCGGGATCGGCCTTGGGCAGGTGGCGCGCCCACATGTTGCGCAGCACCGCCAGCCGGGCCGCGGCCTCCGGCGTCGCGCCCGCCATGCGCAGGAGCCGCAGCACCTCCCGCGCCTGGAGACTGAGGGTTGGGCCGGCCTCGTCCGTGTCGCTCATGGTTCACGCCCGCACTGTGACTGGCTCCACGCCTAGCCAAGCCGGAGCCCGGGAGCAATCGTCCGTCGTCGCGCCGCCCTAAGCCGGAAGCGCGCCGCCCGCCGGCAGCGCCCGGAAGGCCGCGCGGCGCGGCGTGGCCGTCGTCATTTTTCCACGCCCAGCTGGTCGAGCATGAAGGCGTAGTATTCGGCCGTGTCGTGGAAGCGCTGGAAGCGGCCGGACTTGCCGCCGTGCCCGGCCTCCATGTTCACGCGCAGGACGACGGGGTCGGCGTCGGTCTTCAAGCTGCGGAGCTTCTGCACCCACTTGGTCGGCTCGTAGTACTGCACCTGGCTGTCCCATAGGCCGGTGCCGACGAACATGGCCGGATAGGCTTGGGCGCGGACGTTGTCGTAGGGGCTGTAGCTCAGCATGTAGTCGTAGAACGACTTCTGCTTGGGATTGCCCCACTCGTCGAACTCGTTGGTGGTGAGCGGGATCGACTCGTCCAGCATGGTCGTCACCACGTCCACGAACGGCACCTGGGCGACGATCACGCGATAGTCCTGCGGCGCCATGTTGGCGACCGCGCCCATGAGCAGGCCCCCTGCGCTGCCGCCCTGCGCCGCGACCCGCCCTTTCGCGGCGTAGCCCTGCGCCACCAGCCCCCGCGTGACGTCGATGAAGTCGGTGAAGGTGTTGCGTTTGTTGAGCAGATGCCCGTCGTCGTACCACGCGCGCCCCAGCTCCTGCCCGCCGCGGATGTGGGCGATGGCGTAGACCATGCCGCGGTCCATCAGGCTGACCGTCGCCCCGTTCAGCGCAGGATCGCTGGAGATGCCGTAGCTGCCGTAGGCGTACTGCAGCATGGCCGCCTTGCCGTCCTTCACGAACCCCTTGCGGTACGCCAGCGACACGGGGACCCGCTTGCCGTCGCGGGCGGTGATCCACACCCGCTCGGTGACGTAGTTCGAAGGGTCGTAGCCGACCACCGGCTGCACCTTCAGCACCGTGCGCGCGCCGGTCCTCAGGTCCACGCGATAGGTGGTGCGGGGTGTGACGAGGGTGTCGTAGGTGTAGTTCAGCGTGGTGGCGTCCGGGTCCTCGTTCTGGGCGAACGCCATGGCGTAGGCGGGCTCGTCGGCGGCGACGAACCGCTCCGCGCCGTGCTCGGGCCGGATGCGCAGCCGCTTCAGCCCGCCGGAGCGCTCGTCGGTGACGATCGCGCCATGGAACAGGGTGACGCCCTCGATGAAGACCTGCGGGTCGGCCTGCGTCACGGGCGTCGACAGCGCCCAGTCGCCCCAGGCGGCGGCGTCCTTCAACGCCATCAGCCGGTAGTTGGGCGCGTACCAGTTGGTGCGGATCACCCAGCGGCCGTCCTGGTGGTCGGCGTCGAACTGGTGGTCGCGCAGGCGCGGGATCAGGACGGCGAACGCCGAGGGCCTGGCCGCGGGCGCGCAACGCACCTCGTTGGTCACGGTCGAATGCAGGTCGATGCAGAGGAAGGCGTCGCCGCGGGTGCGCGACAGGTCCATGTAGAAGGTGTCGTCCGCCTCCTCGTAGACCAGCCGGTCGGCGCTCGCGGGCGTGCCCAGCACGTGCGCCTTCACCCGCTTGGACAAGAGCGTGACCGGGTCCTTCTCGATGTAGAAGACGGTGGTCCCGTCGTCGCTCCAGACGAGGTTCGGCTCGACGTTGGGCACCTCGTCGGCGAGCAAGCGGCCGGTGGCGAGGTCCTTGATCTTCAGCACGTACTGGCGGCGGCCCACCACGTCTTCGGCCCAGGCGAGCTTGGCGCCGTCCTGGCCGACCGCGTCGTCCCCCACCGCGAAGAAGCCGTGGCCCTTGGCCATCGCCGGGCCGTCGAGCATCACCTGCTCGGGCGCGTCGAGAGAGGCGCGCTTCCTCGCGTAGACCGGATAGTCCTGCCCCGTGTCGAAGCGCGTGTAGTACCAGAACCCGCGGCGGAAATAGGGAACGGAGCTGTCGTCCTGCTTAATGCGCCCGACGATCTCCTTGTAGAGCACGTCCTGCAGCGGCTTCTCGCCCGCCGTCACCGCGTCCGTATAGGCGTTCTCCGCCTTCAGATGCGCCAGGAGCTCGGTGTTCTTGCGGGTGTCGTCGCGCAGCCAGTACCAAGGATCGTCGCGCGTGCCGTTCGGCGAGGGCACGGCGTAGGGGCGCTCTGCGGCCTTGGGTGGAGCCGGAACGCCCTGCGCGCACACGGCCGTGGCGACGGCCGACCAGACGAGCGCCAACGCGCCGATCCCAAATCGCATGACGCTCCCCCCGACGGCGCTTCAGCTTTCCACAGGCAAACGCCCCGCGCCAGCGCCCCGGCCACCGTCGTCAAGCGGGCGTTAACCGCGATGGGCGCG
>CAZZZR010000102.1:0-8736 GCA_964658605.1 uncultured Caulobacter sp.
CGCGCATCCCACCTTCTCCACCGCCCGCGTCCTGGTCGCCGACGACAGCGCCGTGAACCGCGAGGTCGCCATCGAGGCGCTGGCCCGGCTCGGCATAGCGCCGGACGTCGTGGAGGACGGGCGCGAGGCGGTGGACGCGCTTCGGGTGGAGGCCGGCGAGCGGCCGTTCGACCTGGTGCTGATGGACGGCTCCATGCCGGTGCTCGACGGCTACGCCGCCGCCCGCGAGATCCGCGCGCTCGACGGGCCGGTCGCGCGCACGCCGATCGTCTGCCTCACCGCCCACGTCATGGGCCCCGCCGCCGAAGCCTGGCGCGAGGCCGGCATGGACGCCACGCTGCACAAGCCCTTCACCCTCTCCGACCTGGCGGCGGCGCTGTCGCCGTTCCTGAAGGCGGACGCCACGCCGCAGCCGCTCGCCGCCACGCCGGCGGCCAACGTCGAGCTGCCGCTGATCGACCCGGCGGCGGTGCAGCAGCTGCAGGCCTTCGCGGCCGGCGCGCCCGCGGGTTTCGTCGAGCGGGTGCGCAAGCTCTACATCGACAATGCGCCGGCCTGCGTGGAGCGGGTGGTCCGGGCGGCCGCGGCCGGGGACGCGCGCGAAGCCGCCGAGGGCGCGCACGCGCTGAAGTCCATGAGCCACAACGTCGGCGCCGCCCGGCTCGCCGCGCTGGCCGCCGCGGCCGAGGTCTCTGCGCGCGAAGGTGTGGCGCCCACGCCTGAAACCGCCGCCGCGCTGCAGGAGGTGTTCGAGCGCACCCTCGCCGCGCTGGCCCCGGAAGCCGCTTCGCGGCGTGGCAAGGACGCGGCGCTCGCCCGCGAGCTGGCCGAGGCGCTGGACACGGGGGGCGAGGGGCTGTCGCTCGTCTACCAGCCGCAGTTCGACCCCTCGGGCCGACGCGTGACCGGGGTGGAGGCGCTGATGCGCTGGAGGAGGCCCGGTCGCGCCCCGGTGGATCCCGAGCGGCTGGCGCGGCTGGCCGAGCGGCACGGGCTGATCGGGCGCCTCACCGACTGGGTCGCCCGCCGCGCCATGGTCGAGACCCGCCGGTTCGAGGGCCTGAAGGTCGCGGTGAACGGCTCGGCGCTCGACTTCACCGACGAGGCCTTCCCCGCCCGCATCGCCCTGGCGCTGCGGGAGACGGGCTTCGACCCGGCCCGCTTCGAGGTCGAGATCACCGAGACCGCCATGGTCAGCGACGAGACCGCCTGCCGCGCGGTGATGGACGCCCTGCGCGCACAGGGGGTCTGCATCGCGCTCGACGACTTCGGCGCGGGCTACTCCAGCCTCAGCTACCTGCGCGCCTTCCCGTTCGGGAAGCTGAAGATCGACCGGCAGTTCATCACCGCCTGCCAGGCCTCGGCCCCTTCGGCGACGATCATCTACGCCGTGGCCTCCATCGGCCGGGCGCTCGGGATGAAGGTGGTGGCGGAAGGGGTGGAGACGCGCGAGGAGTGGGAGTTCCTGCGCTCGGCGGGCGTACACGCCTTCCAGGGCTACCTGTTCTGCAAGCCGGTCTCGGCGGCCGCGCTGGCCAAGGTGCTGGACGCCGCCCGGCCGCCCGCACCCTCCGCGCTCCAGGCGCGGCGGGCGGCCTAGCGAGCGTCGGCGCCCCGCGAGCCTCTTCCGCAGCGGCGAAGGGGGCGCTAGCCTTGCAGGCGATGGCGAAGCTCGACGGCCGCGCGGCCTGGATCCTCCTGACGGTGCTGGCCCTCACTGCGGTGTTGGGGTTCGAGCAGGGGCTGGTGCGCGCGCTCTCCGTGGCGAAGGACGCTGGTCCCGCCGCCGCCGACCCCAACCGGGAGCCTGTGCCCAGCGCCCAGCCGCTCGCCTCCGCCCCGCTGGACGAGGCGCAGGTCCGCCAAATCGCACGGCAGGAGGCCGAGGCCGCGCTCGCCCGCGCTAAGCCGAAGAAGGCCGCTCCCGTGGATACCGACGATGCGGCCGACGGGGCCGACGCGCCGACGCCCCTCGC
The DNA here is from genome assembly GCA_964658605.1 of uncultured Caulobacter sp. Lineage (GTDB taxonomy): Bacteria > Pseudomonadota > Alphaproteobacteria > Caulobacterales > Caulobacteraceae > JASLDZ01. The sequence continues at coordinate 1,977 of CAZZZR010000102.1, forward strand.
CGCGCCCCCCGTCTCCGCGCCGGCGCCGGCGAGCCCGGCGGGGACGCCCGCGCCCCCGGGCTGAGCCCTCGCGCCGGGCAGTCCGGGCGCCCATATTCCACGGCGAAGCCGCATCCGGAGATACGTCCATGTTCTTCGCCAAGAAGCCTGCCGACCTGCCGACCGCCGAGACCGCCCTTCCGGGCCGCTCCGCGCCCCTGCGGACGGCCGCCACGCACTTCGTCACCGGCCGCCCGCTGAAGGGACCGTTCCCCGACGGGCTGGAGACCGCCGAGTTCGCCATGGGCTGCTTCTGGGGCGTCGAGCGCATCTTCTGGAAGACGCCCGGCGTCTACGCCACCGCGGTCGGCTACTCCGGCGGGATCACCCCCAACCCGACCTACGAGGAGGCCTGCTCGGGCCGCACCGGCCACGCCGAGTCCGTGCTGGTGACGTTCGACCCCAAGGTCGTGAGCTACGAGCAGCTGCTGAAGGTGTTCTGGGAAGGCCACGACCCCACCCAGGGGATGCGCCAGGGCAACGACGTGGGCACCCAGTACCGCTCGGCGATCTACACCCACTCGCCCGAACAGGCGCAGGCCGCCGAGCGCTCGAAGGCGGAGTACGAGGGGGCGCTGAAGACCAAGGGGTTCGGCCCGGTCTCCACCGAGATCAAGCCCGCGGGCGCGTTCTACTTCGCCGAGGACTACCACCAGCAGTACCTCGCCAAGAACCCCGGCGGCTATTGCGGGATCGGCGGCACCGGCGTCGTCTGCCCGATCGGCGTGGGCGTCGCCGCCTGAGCCGGTCCGTTACCGCGATTTAACGCGGCGCGCCGCATCCGGGACGGGTCCGGCAGGCCTCTCACCTACGAGACGGCGCGACAGGCGCCGGCGACAAGGATGTTGGAGAGGCCCCGATGCACGGTCCGATCGAGATGCTGATCTTCTTTGGCTTCATCGCCGCGGTGGTGATCATCCCGCAGGTGCTGAAGTCTCGCGACCGCCAACGCATGTTCGAGACCATGCGGGCGGCCTACGAACGCGGCCAGCCCGTGCCGCCCGAGCTGGTCGACGCCATGACGCGCCCCCGCGCCCGCGACGCCGACATCCTCGACTACGTGCCGGAGTCCACCGCCAACCGCGACCTGCGGCGCGGCATCGTGTGGACGGCGATCGGCGTGGGGCTGGTGGTGATCGGCCTGTGCTTCTACGCGGGCCTCTACAACGACGGGGGCGCGGCCGAGACGCTGGCGAGCTTCGCGGCGATCGGGGCGATCCCGCTCTGCATCGGCGTCGCGTTCCTGGGGCTGTGGTGGTTCACGCGCAAGTCGGCGCGGCCGCCGTTGCCTTACGCCCCTCCGGCCTCCGCCTACACCCCGCCGCCCGCGCCCCCCGCCTCGTCCACGCCCCGCACCGAGCTCTGAGGCGAGGCGCAGGCGAGGAGAGGCCCCATGGGGGGTCCCGTCACGCGAAAGCCCCTTGCCGCGCTGCACGACATGGAGCTGGTCTCCCTGTCGGCGGCGGGGGAGCGGGCGGCCTTCGGCGAGCTGGTGCGCCGGCACGGCACGCTGGTGCGCGCCCTGCTCCGCCGCATGGGCGCCGATCCGGCCACCGCCGACGACTGCGCCCAGGACGCCTTCCTGACCGCCTATGAGCGGATCGGCGAGTTCCGGGGCGAGGGCGCGTTCGGCGGCTGGGTGCGGCGGATCGCGGCGCGGCTCTACGTGCGCAAGGCGCGACGCCGCCTGCAGCTCGAAGGCGTAGCGCCCGACGACGCGCCGGAGCCGTCGGCCGGCGGGGAGGGGGCGGCGGCCGACCGGCTTGATCTCGACGAGGCGCTGGCGGCGCTGGGCGTCGCCGAACGGCTCTGCGTTTCGATGTGCTACGGCGCGGGCCTGACCCACGCCGAGACCGCCGAAGCCCTGAACATGCCTCTTGGCACCGTGAAGTCCCATGTGAAGCGCGGCCTGGACAAGCTGCGCGCGCAACTCGGGAGCGAAGGCTCCCCGGCGCCGCGCCTGTCCGCCGCGGGAGGGTCCTGAAGATGTTCGACCTGAGCGCCGGTTCGGCAGCGAACCCCGAGGGCGAGCGCGAGTTCGAGCGCCGCCTGCAGCGCCTGTTCTGCGAGGCGCCGCCGCGCCCGGACGCCGAGCTGTTCGCCGCCCAGCTGCGCGAGCGCCTGGACCGGGCGTGGACGCTGCGGCGCTTCTTGATCGGCGCGGCCGGCGCGGGCGGCGGCGCGGTGGCGCTGTGGCAGCTCGCGGGCGCCGCCACCATGGCGCGCTTCGACGAGCTGAGCCGCCTTCCGTCGCTGGTGGCGGTGCGCCAGGCGCTGAGCGTGCTGGGCGACGCGCCGGCGCTCCGGGCGCTGCCCTTCTCCGGCGAGATCGTGTGGCTGATGGGCGGACTGCTGGTGCTGGCCGCCGGGCTGGTGGCCACCCGCATGGTGGACGAGTTCTAGGACGGCGGCGGCATCCGGGGTAAGACGCGCGCCATGTCCGCCCAGCCCCAACCTCCCAAGGGTCCCGCCTCCGCCGCCCGCCGCCTCGCCGCGCCCGACATCTCCGCGCGCAAGGGCGGCGAGCCGATCGTCTGCCTCACCGCCTACACCGCGCCCGTGGCCGCCATCCTGGACGAGGCGTGCGACTTGCTGCTGGTGGGCGACTCGGTCGGCATGGTGCTGCACGGGTTGCCCAACACCGTCGGCGTCACGCTCGAGATGATGATCCTGCACGGCCAGGCGGTCATGCGCGGATCCCGGCGCGCGATGGTCGTGGTCGACATGCCCTTCGGCTCCTACGAGGGCGGGGCGGAGACGGCCTACGCCAACGCCGCCCGGGTGATGAAGGAGACGGGCGCGCAAGGGGTGAAGGTGGAGGGCGGGCCCACCATCCCCGCCACCATCCGCTATATGGTCGAGCGCGGCATTCCGGTGATGGGCCACGTCGGCCTCCGCCCCCAGGCGGTGCTGGTCGAGGGCGGCTTCAAGGCCAAGGGCAAGACCGAGGGCGAGCGCGAACGCGTGATGGCCGAGGCCGAGGCCGCGCAGGACGCGGGCGCCTTCGCCATCGTGGTGGAAGGCGTCGCCGAAGGGCTGGCGCGCGAGATCACCGAACGGCTGCACGTCCCCACCATCGGCATCGGCGCTTCGGCCGCATGCGACGGCCAAATTCTCGTCACCGACGACATGTTGGGTCTGTTCGACTGGACGCCCAAGTTCGTGCGCCGCTACGCCGAGCTGAAGGCGACCGTCGCCGGCGCCGCCGCCGCCTATGCGCAGGATGTCCGCGCCCGCCGCTTCCCGGCGGAGCGCGAGACCTACTTCGCCGGGCGAACGGCGCCGGCCGATCCCCAGACCGCCTGAGACCCGCGCGCTTTCGCTTGCGTTGCGGGCCCCTCGTTGCAGCTTTGGGGTGCGCCCTCTAGGTTGCCGGCCGCCCCCGCTTCGGGCGTCCACCCTCCCGCTTTCCCGACGGAGCCTGATCCCCGCGTGGCCGACGTTTTCGATGAGGTCGAGGAGCAGCTCCGTTCGGCCCGCTACAAGGACATGGCGCTCAAGACCTGGCCCTATGTGCTGGCGGCCCTGGTCGCGGCCGCGCTGGTGGCGCTGGGGGTCTACGGATGGGACGCCTACACCCGCGCCAAGGACGCCGCGGCGAGCCAGGACTACGCCCAGGCGCTGACCGCGCTCGGGAACAAGGACGCCAACGGCGCCGACGCCCTGTTCGGCAAGGTCGCGAAGGAGGGCGGCGGAGGCTACCGTGCGCTGGCGCTGATGCAGCAGGCGGGCCTGCGCCTGCGCGACGCCAAGCCCGACGCCGCCATCGCGCTCCTGGACGCTGCGGCCACGGCCAGCGCCGACCCCGCTCTCCACGACGCCGCCGCGCTGCAGGCCGGCTGGATCGCCATGGACCGCGCGCCCCTGGCGCAAGTTCAGTCGCGGCTGGAGCCTTTAATCGCAGTCGGCCGCCCCTATCGCACCACCGCCCGCGAGGCGCTGGCGATGGCCAAGCTGGCCGCCGGCCGCACCGCCGAGGCGCGCAGCGACCTGCAGGTCCTGGTGCAGCAGTTGGACGTCTCCGACACCACCCGCCAGCGCGCCCAGGCGGCGATCGCCATGATCGACTCCGGCGCCGCCGCGGCGATCCCGCAGATCGTCAAGGCGCAGGCCGCGACGCCGCCCCAGCCCCTCGTCGTTCCCGCCCTCGGCCAAGCCGGCGGCGCCGGCTCCGCTCCCGGCGGCGCGCCGGGCGCCCAGTAGAGACCTCATGAGCCCCACCGTCCCGCGCCCACGCCTGCGTCACGCCGCGATCCGCCCTCTCGCGCTCGGCTGCGCCGCCCTGCTGCTGGCGGCAGGCCTCTCGGCCTGCGGCGGCGTCAGGCACCCCTCTTTTCCGCACTTCGGCGGCGGCGACGCCAAGAAGGAGCAGAAGCTGAAGGGCGAGCGCATCCCCGTGCTGGCGCTCAACGACAAGCTGGAGCCCAACACCGCCCTGGCCTCGGCGGGCTTCGTGATCCCCGCCGCCCAGCCCCTGACCGAGTGGCCGCTGCCGGGCGGCCCGCCCGGTCCGGCCGTCGAGCACGTGGTCGCCGCGCCCGACCTGCAGGTCGCCTGGACCCGCCGGATCGGCCGGCCCGGCGGCCCGCTGGGCCACGTCACCGCCACGCCGATCGTGGCCGACGGCCGCGTCTATGTGATGGACTCCGGGGCCGAGGTCTCCGCACTCGACCCCAACAGCGGCCGCGAGATCTGGCATGTGAACCTTGCGCCGAAGAAGGGCCTCGACCGCGAGGCCTACGGCGGCGGCCTGGCCTTCTCGGGCGGGCAACTGTTCGTCAGCTCCGGCTACCGCTTCATCGCAGCCCTCGACGCGGCCACCGGCGCGGTGAAGTGGCGCAAGGACACGCCTGCACCCCTGCACGGCGCGCCGACCGTCACCGCCGGCCGCGTCTTCGTGGTCGACACCGAGGATCAGTTGCAAAGCTTCGCCGTGGGCGACGGCGCGCCGGGCTGGACCTTCCAGGCGCTGCAGGAGCCCGCGCGGATGCTCAAGGCGTCCAGCCCCGCGGTCGACGGCGAGGTGATCGTCGCGCCCTTCGCCTCGGGCGAGCTGACCGCGCTGAACGCCCTGAACGGCTCGGAGCTGTGGAGCTACGTGCTCTCGCTCACCAACCGCAACAACGCGCTGTCCGAGATCCGCGACATCGCGGGGCGCCCGGTGATCTACCGCGGCGACGTGCTGGCGGGCAGCCACTCGGGCGTGTTCGCGGCCATCGACCTGCGCACCGGCCAGCCGCGGTGGAGCCTGCCCATCGCCACCACCAGCACCCCCTGGCCCGCGGGGGACGCCGTCTACGTGACCAGCCAGGCGGGGGAGGTGATCTGCATCAGCCGCGACGCGGGACAGGTCTACTGGATCGCCGACATGAACGCCGTGCCGGTGAACAGGAAGGGCAAGCCCGGCAAGAAGCCCAAACGCCGTCCCACCTGGTCCGGCCCTGTGCTGGCGTCCGACCACCTGATCGTGGTGGCGGACACGGGCGAGCTGCGCGCGCTCGACCCCAAGACCGGCAAGCTGGTGAAGTCGCTGCGGCTGCGCTCGAAGGTGGGCTCGACGCTGACGCCGGTGCCGGTGGACGGCCGGCTCTACGTCATGACCGACGCCGCCGACCTGATCGCGATCCGATGAGGGAGTCCGCCCGATGGCGCTGAAGCTCGCCATCGTCGGGCGGCCGAACGTCGGCAAGTCGACCTTGTTCAACCGGCTGGCGGGGCGCCGGCTCGCCATCGTCGACGACCGCCCGGGCGTCACCCGGGACCGGCGCACGGCCGAGGGGCGGCTCGGCGACCTCGACCTGGAGCTGATCGACACCGCCGGCTTCGAGGACGTGCGGGACGCGAGTCTCGAGTCGCGTATGCGCATCCAGACCGAGCGCGCGCTCGAGGAGTGCGACGTCGCCCTCTTCGTCATCGACGCGCGCGAGGGCGTGACGCCGCTCGACCGCATCTTCGGCGACCTCGTGCGACGCATGGACAAGCCCGTGGTGATGGTCGCCAACAAGAGCGAGGGCAAGGCGGGCGACTTCGGCGCGGCCGAGGCCAACGCCCTGGGCCTCGGCGAACCCATCCCGCTCTCGGCCGAGCACGGCGAGGGGATGAGCGACCTCTACGCCGCCGTCCTGGCCGTCATGCCGGAGGCGGAGGAGGACGACGAGACGGAGCGCGGCGACCGCCCCGTGAAGATCGCCATCGTCGGCCGCCCGAACGCGGGCAAGTCCACGCTGGTGAACCGCCTGATCGGCGAGGACCGGCTGCTGGTGGGCCCGGAGGCCGGGATCACCCGCGACTCCATCTCGGTCGACTGGGAGTGGGAGGGGCGAAAGGTCCGCCTCGTCGACACCGCCGGCATGCGCCGCAAGGCCAAGGTGCAGGAGGGGCTGGAGAAGCTGTCGGTCGCCGACACCCTGCGCACCATCGTCTTCGCCGAGGTGGTGATCCTGGTCATGGACGCCGCCAATGCGTTCGAGACGCAGGACCTGCAGCTGGCCGACCTGTGCGAGCGGGAGGGGCGGGCGGTGGTCTACTGCATCTCCAAGTGGGATCTGGTGGAGAACCCGCAGGCCAAGCTGGCCGACCTGGCCGAGACCGCCGACCGCGCCTTGCCGCAGCTCCGCGGCGCGCCCCTGGTGACGCTGTCCGGCGAGACCGGCAGGGGCGTCGAGAAGCTGATGCCCGCGGTGTTTAAGACGCACCGGGACTGGTCCACCAAGGTCAAGAC
>CAZZZR010000103.1:0-8681 GCA_964658605.1 uncultured Caulobacter sp.
CGGTCTCGAAAGCAGCGAGGCCGGGATCGCCTGGCGCCGCGCCGGAGGTCGCGCGGTCCCCCCTCGGCCGGTCGCCGGTCGCCGGGGACGCGCGCCCCTTGGCGGGGGGCGCGCCAGGCTTGGCGCCGGCCCAGGCCGGTCGGGCCGGCCTGCGCGGGGTCTCGGCGAGGCGACGCTCGGCCCCCTCGGCGGGCGGCGCGCGCCGGTCGGGGGCGGCGCGTCCGGCCCGCGTCGCCCCTGCCTTGGCGAAAGGCTTGTCCTTGGCCGCGGCGCGGCGCGGGGACGGGGCTTCTGCGCGAGGAGGGCGGGGCGCGGCGAGGGACGGCGGAGCCATCACGCGGTCTCCAGGGGGCAGGTTCTCCGGCGCCACGTGCTCGGCGAGCTGCTCGCGGATCACGCGCGGCCCCACCTCCTCAACTTGCCCCACCTCCAGCGTGCCGAGCGCGAAGGGGCCGTAGGCCAGCCGGATCAGGCGGTTCACCTTCAGGCCCAGGTGCTCCAGCACCTTCCTGACCTCGCGGTTCTTGCCCTCGGTGATGCCGATGCTGATCCAGACGTTGGCCGCCCCGGAGTCGCGGTCGTGCCCCGTCGCCTTGTCCAGCCGGGCCTCGATCGGACCATAGGCGACGCCGTCCACCGTCACGCCTTCTGACAGGGCGTCGAGCCGGTCCTGGTCGATGCGGCCGAAGGCGCGCGCCCGGTAGCGGCGCATCCAGCCCGACGAGGGCAGCTCCAGCGCCCGGGACAGCGCGCCGTCGTTGGTGAGGAGCAGCAGGCCCTCGGTGTTCAGGTCGAGCCGGCCCACCGCCAGGACGCGGGGCAGCCCCTCCGGCAGGTGCTCGAACACCGTGGGACGCCCCTGCGGGTCGCTGTTGGTGGTGATGAGGCCCGCGGGCTTGTGGTAGCGGAACAGCCGCGTCGGCTCCGGGCCGCCGACGACGGCGCCGTCCACCGTCAGGATGTCGCCCGGCGCGACCTTCACGGCGGGCGTCTCCAGCACCTTGCCGTTTAGCGCCACGCGCCCGGCGGCGATATAGCGCTCTACCTCGCGGCGGCTGGCCACCCCGGCGCGCGCCAGCGCCTTGGCCACCCGCTCGCCCTCGCCGAGCCCCTCGGCTTTCGGCGCATCGGGGTCGGGGGAGGGGTTCAGCGGGTTCCACGTGGCGGGCGCCGTGGCGGGCGGGGCTTGACCCGCCGCGGGCTCTTCCCCCTCGTCTTCGGGATGGTCGACCATGAGCCGTTCATGCGCATCGCGCTCGAGGAAGCGCAAGCCGCGGCCGAGGCGGGCGAGGCGCCCATCGGGGCGGTCATCGTCGATCCCGCGACTGGCGAGGTGGTGGCGCGCGCCGGCAACGCGCCGATCGCCCGCTGCGACCCCACCGCCCACGCCGAGGTTCTGGCCATCCGCGCCGCCGCCGAGCGCCTCGGCAACTACCGGCTCACGGGTCTGGACCTCTACGTGACGCTGGAGCCGTGCCCCATGTGCGCAGGCGCGATCAGCCATGCGCGGCTCGGCCGGGTGGTCTGGGGCGCGGACGACCCCAAGGGCGGCGGCGTGATCCACGGCCCCCGCGTCTTCGACCACCCCACCTGCCATTGGCGCCCGACGCTGGAGGGCGGCGTGCTGGCGGAAGAGAGCGCGGCGATGCTGCGCGGCTTCTTCCGCGTGCGACGCGGTCGGTCCGCTAGCTGACGTGCTTGGGCGAGATCGGGTCGCTGGCGGGGAAGGTTTCCTCCACGGCCTCGTCGATCAGCGTCTCCTGCCGCTTCTTCAGGTCCTCGCCGGGCGTGCGGTCGGCGGGGGCGTCCTCGGCGGCGTCGGGGGCGGGGCGGGGGGCGTCGGCGGCGGAGGTCATGGCGGAGTGGTGACTCGCCCAAGGCGCGGTTGCAACCGCGCATGCGCCTCGCGCACTATCGGGGCGTCTCCGGGAGCCCATCCATGCGCCGCCTCGTCGCCACGGTCCTCGCCGCGGCCTCCCTCTCGGGCCTCGCCGCCTGCGCGACCGAGCCGGCCGAGCGGCGGGTGCGGGCCGAGTTCACCTGCGACGACGGCCGCCAGCTGCACGTCACCTTCCTGCCCGAGACCCACGCGGCGGTGCTGCACGTGCAGGAGCGCGACGTGCCGATGACCGCCGAGCCCGACGCGTCCGGGCGCGCCTTCACCGGCGGCGGCTACGAGATGCATGGGGTGGGCGACACGATCACCTTCACCTCGCCCCCCTCTACGCGCTGTACGGAGACGCGCTGAAGGCGCGGCCACCCGAGGTTCGCAGACCCGGTAGCGGTCAGCCGTAGCTGGCGAGCCGCGCGTCCAGCCGCTCCCGGACGGCCGGCCACTCGGGCGCCAGGATCGAATAGGTGGCGGTGTCGCGCACGCGGCCGGTCCAGACCACCTTGTCCTGCCGCAGCACGCCCTCGAAGGTCGCGCCCAGCTTCAGCACCGCGGCGCGGCTGCGGGCGTTGAGCGCGTCCACCCGGAAGGCGACGCGCCGCGCGCCGGCCTCGAAGGCGTGGCCCAGCATGAGCCGCTTGGACTGAGGGTTCAGCGCCCCGCCCCGCGCGTCGGGATGCAGGTAGGTGCCGCCGATCTCCACCACCGCGTTCGCGGCGTCCGGCAGGATGAAGCAAGTCACCCCCGTACAGGCGACGTCGGCGACCACGGCGAAGGGCAACCATCGGCCGTTCGCGGTGTCCTCTATGATCTGCGCCCACCAGCCGTCGAAGTGGGCGCCGCTCATGTTGACGGGGTAGAGCGCCCAGATGTCGGGGTCGGCGTCGGCGGCGGCCCGCAGGTCGGCGCGGTGGCGCTCGGCCAGCGGCTCCAGCCGCGCGTGCGGACCCTCCAGCACGGCGGGGAGGAGCCGCATGGGCGGCGGCATGTCGTGCAAGCTTCATCCCTCCGGAACGCGGCCGAGCCTTGGCGCCCGCCGCCCGCCCCGGCAAGATGATCGCCGATAACGAAAACGCACGCACGCCCAGGGAGGGCGGACCCATGGACTTCACCTACAGCCAGACCCAGCGCGAGTGGATCGCCCGCATCTCCGACTTCATGGAGCGCGAGATCATTCCCGCCATCCCCGTCTATGAGGAGCAGCACGAGACGGGCGAGCGCTGGAAGGTGATCCCGGTGGTCGAGGAGCTGAAGGCCAAGGCCAAGGCCCGTGGCCTGTGGAACATGTTCATGCCGCCCCACTCCGGGCAGGTGCACGTGGACGACACCTTCCAGTTCGAGGGCGTGCAGCTCACCAACCTCGAATATTCCACCATCGCCGAGATCATGGGCCGGGTGGGCTTCGCGTCGGAGGTGTTCAACTGCTCCGCTCCGGACACCGGGAACATGGAGGTGCTGATGCGCTACGGCACGCTGCACCAGAAGGAGCGGTGGCTGCGCCCCTTGATGAACGGCGAGATCCGCTCCGCCTTCCTGATGACCGAGCCGGCGGTGGCCTCGTCCGACGCGACCAACATCGAGACGCGCATCGAGCGCGACGGCGACCACTACGTCATCAACGGGCGCAAGTGGTGGTCGTCGGGCGTGGGCGATCCGCGCTGCAAGGTGGCGATCGTGATGGGCAAGACCGACCCGAACGCCTCCTCGCACAGCCAGCAGAGCCAGGTGCTGGTGCCGCTCGACGCGCCGGGCGTCGAGGTCATCCGCATGCTGCCGGTGTTCGGCTACGACGACGCCCCGCACGGCCACGCCGAGGTGCAGCTCACCAACGTGCGGGTCCCGGTGGAGGAAGGGCTGATCCTGGGCGAGGGGCGCGGGTTCGAGATCGCGCAGGGGCGCCTGGGCCCCGGCCGCATCCACCATTGCATGCGCTCGATCGGCACGGCCGAGGTGGCGCTTGAGAAGATGGTCAAGCGGCTGCAGTCGCGCGTCGCCTTCGGCAAGACCATCGCCAGCCACTCGATCTGGGAGGAGCGGGTCGCCGCCGCCCGCATCGACATCGAGATGACCCGCCTCCTCTGCCTCAAGGCCGCCGACATGATGGACCGGGCGGGCAACAAGTCCGCGCGGCTGGAGATCGCGATGATCAAGGTGCAGGCGCCCAACATGGCGCTGCGCATCATCGACGACGCCATCCAGGCCTTCGGCGGCGCGGGCGTCACCACCGACCCCGGCCTGGCGCGGATGTACGCCGGGCAGCGCACCCTGCGTCTGGCGGACGGTCCCGACGAGGTGCACAACCGCACCATCGCGCGGATGGAGTTCGGCAAGTACGGCTCGCGCGGCGACAAGGCGGCCCACGAGGCCGAGCAGCGCCTGCAGGTCGCCGGGATCCGCTAGGTCGAGGGAGAGCGAGCCATGGCCAAGGGTCAGCAGAAGAAGACCAAGGAGGCGCGAAAGCCGAAGGCCGAGAAGGTCAAGGTGATCGCCGCCAAGCCCTCGATGAAGGGCACGGTCAAGCCGGCGGAGTGACCGGCCGTCGATCCTCGGGCGCTCGCAGGAGCGGCCCGGGGGCGTGGCGTCCTTAGAACTCGCTCGGCGCCGTAGCCACGCCCGCGGCCTTGGGGGGGCGCTTCAGGGCATTCCTGATCTCGCTCGGCGTGACCGCGCGGAACAGCGGCAGGAGCAGGACGTAGAGCGCGCCTCCGGCGATCACCGCCACGCCGACCGCCAGCTCCTTCCTCCCGAAGGTCAGCGCCTGCAGCCAGGGCCGCGCCCACGACAGCCCCGCCAGGGCCCCGCCCATCAGCACCGCGCACAGGGCGATACGGACCAGCCGCCGCACGGCGGGCGCGCTCGGCCGGTACCAGCCGCGCACCCACAGGGCGCGGGTCATCTGCGCGACGTTCAGCCAGGCCGCGACGCTGGTCGCCGCCGCGATCCCCTCGATCCCCTGCGAGGGCCCGTGCCCGGTGCGGTGCAGGATGGTGAAGAAGGCCACCCCCAGCACGATGTTCGTGCCGACCGAGATCAGAGCGAACCGCATGGGGCTCTTGGTGTCCTGCCGCGCGAAGAAGGCCTGGGTCAGGATGCGGTTGAGCACGAAAGCGGGCGTGCCCCAGCCGTACTGCTGGAGGGCGGCGGCGGTGGCGTGGGCGTCGACGCTCAGGAACTCGCCGCGCGTGAACAGGCCGTCGATGAGGAAGAAGGGCATGGAGAACAGCGCCGCCGCCGCGGGCAGGGAGAAGACGAGGCTGAGCGCCATCGCCTCGTCCATCGCGGTCTGCGCGCCCGTTTCGTCCTTGCCGTGAATGGAGAGCGACAGCCGCGGCAGGAGCGCCACCCCGATGGCCACGCCCACCAGCCCCAGCGGCAGCATGTAGAGCCGGTCGGCCACCGCCAGCCAGGAGCGGGCGCCGTTCACCTGGCTGGCCAGGAAGCCCGAGATGAAGATGTTGATCTGCGTCGCGCTCGCCGCGATCGAGCCCGGCACCGCCAGCAGCACCAGCGCCTTCACCGCCGGCGTCAGCCGCGGCAGCGAGAAGCCCACGTGCGCGCCCGACTTCTTCACCCCCCACCAGAGCAGGCCCGCCTGCGCGATCCCAGAGGCGATCACGCCCCAGCTCGCGGCGGTCGCGGCCCGCACCGCGCCGTGCTGCGGCCACATGAAGGCGAGCATGATCACGTTCATCAGCGTCGGCGCGAAGGCGGAGAAGATGAAGCGCCCTCGCGCCTGCAGCACGCCCGACAGGTGCGCGTAGATCGCCATGCACGGCAGGTAGGGCATGGAGATCTGCGTCAGCGTCACGGCCAGCTTGAACTTGACCGGGTCCTTCGCGTATCCGGGGTTGATCACATACATCAGCCACGGCATCGCCAGGCAGCAGACCAGGGTGATGACGATGGTGGCGGCGGCCAGCACGGCCATGGCGTCCGCCGCCAGCTCGTCGGCCTTGCGCTCCCCGTCTGAGGCCAGGCTGCGGGCGTAGGCGGGCACGAAGGCGGTGGCGAAAGCCCCCTCGGCGAAGATGCGCCGGAACAGGTTCGGGAACGCCATCATGGTGTTGTAGGCGTCGCCCGCCGCCGTCGCGCTCGCCCCGATCCGGGCGGAGACCACGAGGTCGCGCAGGAAGCCCATGAACCGGCTGACCATGGTCAGCGCGCTGTAGATGGCGCTGGAGCGGAACATGCCGCCGCGCTTGGCCGGCATGGGGTTGTTCAGGACGGTCGCGCTGACCGGCCCGGTGGCGCTCTCGACCGACGCCTGCGCGAGCGGATCGTCCGCCGCCGGCGCGTCGAGGCCCGGCCCGTCGGGGGGCGGCGAGGTCGGGCCGATGACGGTCATGCGACGTCGGCCCTATCGGCGCGGAGTCCGGCGGTCAATGACGCGGACGCCGCGGCGGTCTAAGGACGCGCCATGGCCCTCACCCTCGAACCCGGCGCGCGCCTCGTGGTCGCGACGCACAACCCCGGCAAGCTGCCCGAGATCGCCGCCCTGCTCGCCGGCCGCTTCGACCTCGTCTCCGCGGGCGAGCTCGGCCTGCCGGAGCCGGAGGAGACGGAGACCACCTTCGTCGGCAATGCCGTGCTGAAGGCGCGGGCGGCGGCGGACGCGGCGGGACTGCCGGCGATCGCCGACGACTCCGGCTTCTGCGTCGCGGTGCTGGGCGGCGCGCCGGGCGTCTACTCCGCGCGCTGGGCGGGGCCGCGCAAGGACTTCGCCGCCGCCATGGCGAGGGTGCGCCGCGAGATGGAGGCGACCCCCACCGACGACGACGACGCCTGGTTCACCGCCGCCCTGGCTGTCGCGTGGCCGCAGGGAGCGGTGGTGGCGGTCGAGGGGAGGGTGGAGGGTCGCGTGACGTTTCCGCCGAGAGGCGACAGGGGGTTCGGCTACGACCCGATCTTCCAGCCGGCCGGGCTCGAGACCACGTTCGGGGAGATGGAGCCCGCCGCCAAGCACGCGATCAGCCACCGCGCCCTGGCCTTCGCCAAGCTGAAGGCCGCCCTCTGGTGAGCCCCCCGGGCGCGCCGCCGCCGCTGGGGGTCTACATCCACTGGCCCTACTGCGCGCGCATCTGCCCCTACTGCGACTTCAACGTCGTGCGCGAGCGGGGGCGGCGCGAGGAGCAGGCCGCCCTGTTCCGCGCCATCGCCTCCGACCTGCGCGGGCAGGCTGCGCTGATGGGCGAGCGCACCCTGGTCTCGGTCTACTTCGGGGGCGGCACGCCCTCGTTGATGGACCCCGCCTGGGCCGCCGAGCTGGTCCTGCTCGCCCGTGCGCTGTGGACGCCGGCGCGGGAGGTCGAGGTCACCTTGGAGGCGAACCCTACCGACGCCGAAGCCGGCCGCTTCGCCGCCTTCGCCGCTGCGGGCGTCGGGCGGCTGTCGCTGGGGGTGCAGGCGCTCGACGACGCGAGCCTCGCCTTCCTCGGCCGCAACCACGACGCCGACGCCGCGATCCGCGCCGCCCGGGCGGCGGCGGCGGCCTTCCCGCGCCTGTCGTTCGACCTGATCTACGCCCTGCCCGGACAGACCCCGCAGGCCTGGGGCGAGACGCTGCGCCGCGCGGCCGGGCTCGGGAGCGAGCACCTGTCGCCCTACCAGCTGACCCTGGAGTCGGGCACGCCCTTCGACCGCGCCGTGCGCCGCGGAAGCTTCGCCCCCGCCGACCCCGACCTCGCCGCCGCCCTCTACGAGACCACGCAGGCCGTGCTGGAGGGGGAAGGCTTCCACGCCTACGAGATCTCGAACCACGCGCGGGGAGCCGCCGCGCGCTCGCGCCACAACCTCGTGTACTGGCGGGGAGAAGACTACGTGGGCGCCGGCCCGGGCGCGCATGGGCGGCTGACGCGGGCGGAAGGCCGCGTCGCCACCCGCGCCCACGCGCGGATCGCCGACTACCTCGCCGCCGTGGCGCGGACGGGCGCCGGCTTCGCCGAGGCCGAGCCGGTCTCGCCCCATGCCGTGGCCGAGGAGCGCCTGCTCATGGGCCTTCGCACCGACGAGGGCGTCGCCTTCGCCGATCTCGCGCCGCTCGGTCTGTCGTCTGCGAGCGCCCGGGTGCGCGATCTGGCGGAGGAGGGGTTTGTCGCCCCAGGTTCCGATCGGCTGGTCGCGACGGCGAGGGGCCGCCTGCTGCTCGACGCCATGACCGCGCGGCTGGCGGGCTGAAGGCGGTCACACGCCCAGGGCGTCGAGGTAGGCCTGCGCGGCGGGGGCCACCGCGAAGTCCTGCGCCCGGGCGCGTCCGGCGGCGGGGTCGGGCGGGGCGGCCAGCGCATCGAGGATCGCGAGCGCCCGCGTCGCCTCGTCGCCCACGGGCGTGAGCCGGCCCAGGCGGCCCCCCTCCAGGATCTCGTCCGGCCCGGTCGGGCAGTCGGTGGAGACCACCGGCGCGCCGCAAGCCAGCGCCTCGATCAGCACATTCAACAGCCCCTCCCACCGCGAGCTGAGCACGAAGGCGCCCGCGCGGGAGAGATAGGCGTAGGGGTTGGCCGCGAAGCCGGGCAGCGCCACGTCGGCCGCGACGCCGAGGGCCGCCGCCAGCGCCTCCAGCGCCGCCCGCTCCTCGCCCTCACCCAGGATCAGGAGCCGCGCGGGCCGTACCTCTCGCACCCGGGCGAAGGCGCGGAGCAGGGTCGCGAAGTCCTTCTGCGGGTGCAGCCGGCCGATCCCCAGCAGCACGGGCGGCTCGCCGGGCGCGAGCCACGGGTGCTCCAGGGGCGCTGAGGCGCGGGCGGGCAGGCCAGGATCGACGACGGGGTTGTAGAGGGTGCGGATCTTGCCT
>CAZZZR010000104.1:0-8573 GCA_964658605.1 uncultured Caulobacter sp.
ATTCGAGTGGCATTGCGTACCGCGGTCGGTCCCGCCGGCGCACGCCGACGCCCGCGCTCCTGCGGACGGCTCAGCGCGCTGAGCCTTAAGCCTCCTCGCCAGCGCCTCGGAGCCGCGACCAGGGAACGTCGCGAAGCGGGTTCCGTTGAAGGCGGGCACGGAGCACCTCATGGCCGATCCCTCCTCCCCCCAAGCCCCGCAGCCTTTGACCCCGTCGGCCGACAGCCTCCGCGAGGAGGCCTTGGAGGCCGAGGCCTTCCACGCCGGCGAGGAGGACGCGGAGGAGATCGCCGCCGACGACGTCGGCGCCACCGCGCTGGCCGAGAAGCTCGGCCGCGACTGAGGGCCTCTGGCCGTCGCCTGCCGAAGGCTCGGCCGTCGCAAGCCCACGGAAGATCTCGCGCCGCAGGACGAGGCCACGCTGGCGCGCCACTCCCCGCCCGCTATAGGTCCGCCATGGCCGACCTCGCCGTCTTCTATGAACACCCCCATTGGTTCGAGCCGCTGTTCGCGGCGTTGGAGCGGCGGGGGGTCGCCTATTCCCGCCTGCCCATCGCCGGCTTCACCTTCGACCCCGCCGACCGTGCGCCGCCGGCCCCCGTGGTGCTCAACCGGCTGGCCATGAGCGCGGTGCTGCGCAGCGACGAGCACCCGATCTTCTTCGCGCAGGCCGCCATCGCCCACTGGGAGCTGGCGGGCGCGCGGGTGGTGAACGGCTCGGCGGCGCTCAGCGTCGACACCTCCAAGGCGCGCCAGCTTTCGCTTCTCCGCGCACTGGGACTGCAGATCCCCGCGACCCGCGTAGTGCACCGCCGCGCCGACCTGGCGCAGGCGGCCTCGGGGCTGCGCTTCCCGGTGGTGGTCAAGGCCAACATCGGCGGCGCGGGCGCCGGCATCGCGCGCTACGACACGCCGGAGGACCTAGCGATGTGGGCGCAGGACGGGACGACGCCGACCGGCGTCGACGGCGTGGCGCTCGTGCAGGAGTACGTGCCCGCCCGCGACGGCAAGGTCTATCGCTGCGAGACGCTGGACGGCCGCTTCCTCTATGCGCTGGAGATCACCGGCGCGGGGACCTTCGACCTTTGCCCCGCGGACGCCTGCTCCGCCGACCGCGCCGCTACGGGCGGGCCTGCGATCACCATGACCGCCTTCACCCCGCCGCCCGAGATCGTCCGCGCGGTGGAGGAGATCGCCCAGGCCGCGCGCCTGGATGTCGGGGGCGTCGAGTATATGGTCGACGACCGCGACGGGGAGCCCCGCTTCTACGACATCAACGCCCTCTCCAACTTCGTGGCGAACCCGCTGGACGTGCTGGGCTACGACCCCCACGAGCGGCTGGTCGACCACCTGGAGCGGCTGATCGTGCAGACCCGCAAGGAGGCCGCCTGACATGCGTTACGGATTCTGGGCGCCCGTGTTCGGCGGCTGGCTGCGCAACGTGCCCGACGAGGGCATGGAGGCGAGCTGGCCCTACATGCGCGCGCTTCTCACCCGGGCCGAGCGGATCGGCTACGACCTCACGCTCATCGCCGAGCTGAACCTGAACGACATCAAGGGCGTGGGCGCGCCCGCGATGGACGCCTGGTCGACCGCCGCCGCCGCCGCCGCCGTGACGGAGCGGCTGGAGCTGATGGTGGCGGTCCGCCCGAACTTCCACCACCCGGCCCTGTTCGCCAAGGCGGCGGCGAACATCGACCGCATCGCGAACGGCCGGCTGTCGCTGAACGTGGTCTCCTCCTGGTGGGCGCAGGAGGCGCAGAGCTATGGCCTGCAGTTCGACCAGCACGACGACCGCTACGGCCGCACCGCCGAGTGGCTGGACGTCGTGAACGGCCTGTGGACGCAGGAGCGCTTCACCCATCCCGGGCCGCGCTACCATCTGACCGACGCCATCTGCGAGCCTAAACCCGTATCTCGGCCCCGTCCAACGATCTACGCGGGCGGGGAGAGCGAGGCGGCCAAGACGCTGATCGCGGGCAAGTGCGACGCCTTCGTCATGCACGGCGACCCGCCCGAGGCGGTGGCGCCCAAGATCGCCGACATGCGCCGCCGGAGGGAAGACGCCGGGCTCTCTCCCATGAGTTTCGGCATGGCGGCCTACGCCATCGTGCGGGACAGCCAGGCCGAGGCCGACCGGGAGGTCGCCCGCATCACCACGCTCGACCCGAACGCGCCGGGCTTCGACAACTTCGGCCAGTGGGTCGCGGGCACCGAGCTGGAGCGCGAGCTGAAGATCCAGGAGTACAGCGTCTCCAACCGCGGCCTGCGCGCCAATCTGGTCGGCACGCCGGAGCACATCGAGGAGCGCGTCCAGGCCTATGCGGACGCAGGCGTCGACCTCCTGCTTCTGCAGATGAGCCCGCAGGCGCAGGAGATGGAGCGCTTCAGCGCCCAGGTGATCCGCCCGCCGGCGACCGCCGCGGCGGCCTGACGCAGAACCGGGTCCCGTCTAAAGGGTCGCGCAGGCGGGCGACGGGCGTTCCTGCGGGCGCCCTCACCCGCGTCAGGCCGCCCAGGAGCCTTCCGTGGGAGGCGGGCCCGCGCCGAGGCTGGATTCGAAATCGGTGAAGACGTCGAACAGCTCGGGCGCGGGCATCCCCGCCCCGCCCGCGCCGAAGCGGAACTTCCAGAAGCTGGTGATGTGCTGCACCGCGCCCAGCTTCTCGCCCACCTCGAAGAACATCCTGGGCGCGGCCAGCAGGAAGTCTCGGAAGGCGACGGGATCGGACTTGCCGGTCAGGCTCTCGAACGCCTCGTCGTAGGTGACGAGCGCCGCGCGCACCTCGCGACAGGCCTCCTTCACGCCCGCCCGGATGCGCCCGCGGGCGGCGGCTATGTAGCTGGCCTCGTCGGGGGTGGCCTTGCCGAGCGGCTTCACCGCGTTGAGCGCCTGGGTCATCTCCTGCGCGCCACGGAGCACGTCGGCCAGCACCCACTTGTAGTAGAGGAAGCCCTTCCAGCAGAAGACGCCCTCCACGAACTCCGCCTCGCTCATCTTCAGCGTCAGGCGGAGCGGCTCCATGGAGGCGTCGAGCTCGGCGCCCAGGATCTTCTGCGCCAGCTTCTGCGTTTGGCCCGCCCCGGCGCTCTCGCCGAAGCAGAGGGTGACGAGCGGGACGATGTCGCCCTGCACGAACGCCTGCATGCGCACGACGTCGGGGGCGGAGATGTCGAAATAGTCGTCGGCCACCATGAAGCCCCGGCGCTTCAGGTGCTCGCGCGTCAGAAAGGGGTCGAGCGAGGGCAGGTCGTCGAACGCCTGCAGCACGCCGCGGTCGCGCGCGCCGTCGTCGGGGTTCCTGTCGATCCCCAGCACCTTGGTCAGGACCTCGTCGCAGCCCTTCTGCCCGAACATGAAGGAGTGGGCGCCGCAGTTCAGGTCCAGCGGATCGACGGGGATCAGAAGCTTGGTGGCGACCGTCTTGGGTTCCAGGAACCAGTCGCGCTCGTGGGGGCGCACGCGGTGCTTCAAGACGATGGCGCGGTCGAGCACAGCGGTGCGGAACAGCGTCTTGTCGACAGGTGTGGCGGCCCGGCTGGCCGGCCCTCTCCGCGCAAGGTTCAGCACGCGCGCCGTCGAGGCCGTCTCGACCAGCGATGCGAGGCTGCGGATTTCCTTGGCTGAGGCCATGGAGGCCCTTCATACGCGCAAGGCCTTGGGAACCGCTTAACGGCGAAGGTCGGAACTAGCGCCGGCCGAACAGCCGCTCGATGTCGCCGAGCTTCAGCTCCACGTAGGTGGGGCGGCCGTGGTTGCATTGGCCGGAGAGCGGCGTCGCCTCCATCTGCCGCAGCAACGCGTTCATTTCCGCCCCGTTCAATCGCCGGCCCGCCCGCACCGAGCCCCGGCAAGCGGCGGAGGCGAACACCGCCAGCAGCCGGTCCTCCAGCGCCTGCGCGCCGCCGAGTTCGGCCAGGTCGTCGGCGACGTCGCGCACCAGCGTGGCGGCCTCCACCTCGCCGAGCCGCGCGGGGGTCTCGCGCACCAGGACGGCGCCGGGACCGAAGCCCTCCACCACGAGTCCCAGGGCCTGCAGCTCGGCGGAATGGGCGACGACCCGTTCGGCCTCCGCGGGGTCGAGCTCCACCACCTCCGGAATCAGGAGCGCCTGGCGCGGCACGTCGCTCCGCGAGGCGTCGGCCTTCATCCGCTCGTAGACGAGGCGCTCGTGCGCGGCGTGCTGGTCGACGATCACCATGCCGTCGCGCGTCTGGGCGACGATGTAGGTCTCGTGCAGCTGGCCGCGGGCGGCGCCGAGCGGCTGGTCCTCAGCCAAAGGCTCCGCCGGGCTGCTCGCCGCGAGGGGCTCAGGATCGACGCGGGCGGAGCGCTCGGCCACGCCCGGAAGCGCTTCGGCGGCGGGCTCGCGCCACAGCCCGGCGGCGCTACAGCCTTGCGCGGACGGGGCGGCGGGGCGCCAGCCGCCAGCGCCGGGCGTGGCGGACGCCTGCGCCCGAAACGCCTCCAGCGTCGCAGACCCCACGGCGGAGGCGGCCCTGTGGCCCTCCCCCGCCAACGCGTGGCGCAGGGCGCCGACGATCAGGCCGCGCACCAGGGCCGGGTCGCGGAACCGCACCTCCGCCTTGGCCGGGTGCACGTTGACGTCCACCCGCGTCGGCTCGACCTCCACATAGAGGGCGGCGACGGGGTGGCGATCGCGCGCCAGCACGTCGGCGTAAGCGGCCCTGAGCGCTCCGCCGAGCAGCCGGTCGCGCACCGGGCGGCCGTTGACGAACAAGTACTGGTGCGCGCTGTTGCCGCGGGAGTGGGTCGGCACGCCCGCGAAGCCGCTCAGCCGCACGCCGTCGCGCTCCTGGTCGATGCGGATCGCGTCCGCGCCGAAGTCGCGGCCCAGGATCGCCGACAGCCGCGCCAGCCGCCCCTCGTGCGCGGGGGTCTCCGGCGCGAGGCGCAGCACCTTGCGACCGTCGATGTCGAGGCTGAAGCCCACCGCCTCGTGCGCCATGGCCTGGCGCTTGACCTCCTCGGTGATCGCCATGGCCTCGGCGCGCTCGCCCTTCATGAACTTCAGTCGGGCGGGCGTGGCGTAGAACAGGTCGCGCACCTCCACCCGCGCGCCGTGCGGGCCTGGGAAGGCGCTGGGCGCGGGATCGGCGACGGCGCCGCCCTCCACCCGGATGGCGAAGGCGTCGGTCGCCCCGCGGGCCCGGCTGGAGATCGACAGGCGCGCGACCGAGCCGATCGAAGGCAGCGCCTCGCCCCGAAAGCCCATGGTTGCGATGTTGAGCAGGTCCACGCCGCCGTCGGCCGCCTCGACCAGCTTGGAGGTGGCGTGCCGCTCGACCGCGAGCGCCAGCTCGTCGCGCGGCAGCCCCGCGCCGTCGTCGGCCACCAGGATGCGCGAGAGGCCGCCGCCCTCAACCTGCACCTCTATGCGCGAAGCCCCGGCGTCCAGCGCGTTCTCGACCAGCTCCTTCACCGCGGACGCCGGGCGCTCGACCACCTCGCCTGCGGCGATCCGGTTGACGGTCTCGGGGCTCAGGCGGCGGATCGGCATGCGAGTCGCCAGTATAGCCGCTCCCGGCGGGGACGCCGCCAGGTCACGTCGGACCGCGGTCAGAGCCCCAGCATCAAAGACCGGGCAGCTTTATCCGGCGCTGGGCGGGCAGGCGGGCGATGACGACGGGCTGGCCGCCGGTGAGCGCCTTGGTCTTGGCCTCTTCGCTCGCGGGGTCGAGCGGCGCGGGGTTGGCGGCGCTGGCGTTGGCCCGGGCGGCCGCGGCGGCCGCGCTGTCGGCCTTGTTCCCGCGCCAGAACATCACCGAGTCGGCGAAGCTCTTGTCCTTGTGCGCGAGGCTGCCCTGCTCGTCGTCGATGACGTAGCGGATCAGGGGGTCGGCCTTCTGGGCGCCGGCCTTGGCCACCAGGAGGCTCTCGCCCTGGTCGCGAGCGACCGCCTGCTGCTGGCCGAGCAGCGCGAGGCGCGCTTGGCTTTCGGGCTGCAACTCCTGCGGCCGAGGCTCGCCGGGGGCGGGCGGGCGCAGCGAGTAGTCGGGCGGCACCACCAGCGGCGCCTTGGCGACCACGCGGAACTCGTCCGGCACGTTCTTGTAGAAGCCGAGCGCCTTCTGGGCGCCGCAGGCCGACAACGAGCAGGCGGCGGCCGCAAGCAACAGCGCGGCGACGGTCCTGCGGGCGGGGGTCGCAATCATCGAAAGGTTCGCTCCAGCCGCGTCCCCGGGGCGGGGGACGGCGTAAGACCAATCCGTCTAGGGCGACGGACAGGGTCGAAGAATGGGGTTCAAGGTCGCAGGCGGTTAAGGCTTCTTCGGGGCGAGCACGCTCTCGGCCAGGAGCATGACCACGCCCACGGTGATGGCGCTGTCGGCCACGTTGAACACCCACGGGAAGACGCGCGTGCCCGAAACGTCGATGAAGTCCGTCACCCAACCCAGCCGTACGCGGTCGACGACGTTGCCTAGCGCGCCGCCGATCACAAGACCGAGCGCCGCCGCCGTCCATCCGCGCGTCACCGTCCGCGCCCAGACCGCCAGCGCGAGCGCCACGACGACGGAGAAGACCACCAGCCCCCAACGCGCGATGTCGGCATCGGCGCGCAGCAGGCCGAAGCTGACGCCCGCGTTGTGCACCAGCGTCAGGTTCAGCACAGGCGCCAGGACCGGAACCTGCCCCTTCGCCGGCAGGTCGAGCGGCCCGAGCACCCACCACTTGCTGAGCTGGTCCAGCGCGACGACCAGGGCGGCGAGGCCGTAGGCGGCGACGCCGCGCCGGGCGGGCTCGGCGGCGGAGAGGCTCTGGGCGCTCACGCCGCGGCCTTCCCGTGCGCCGCGTCCCAAGCCGCGACCGCGTCGGCGTCGCGCAGAGACAGGTCGGGGTAGCGCGGATCGTCGCCGACCTCGTCGAGGATGCGCCAGGACCGCTGGCACTTGCGCCCCTGCGCGCGCAGCGCCAGCACCGCCACGCCGTCCACGTCCGGCAGGGTGAAGGCGTGCTCCGGCGCCGCGCCCATCTTCAGCACGGCCGACGAGGTGCGGAACACCTCGGCGGCGAAGTCGTCGGCCATCGCGCCGGTGTTCTCGAAGGCGGCGCCCAGGCGCTGGTCCTCGATCCAGACCTCAGGCGCGGCCTCCAATGCCGAGCCGATGCGCTTCTCACGCCGCTCGACCTCAAGCGCTGAGGTCACGACCTTCAGCACCTCCCCGATCCGCTCCCAGCGGCTGGCCTCGACCTCGTTGGACCAAGTGGACGGCGTCTTGGGGAACACACGAAGCGCGTTCGGCCCCGCGTTGGGGAAGCGGGTCGCCCACGCCTCCTCAGCCGTGAAGGCGGCCAGCGGGGCGAGCCAGATCGTCAGCCGCTCGAACAGGGCGTCCATCACCGTGCGGCAGGCTCTCCGGCGCAGCGCATCGGGCCGGTCGCAGTAGAGGCTGTCCTTGCGAATGTCGAAGTAGAGGGACGACAGGTCGTCGGCGCAGAAGGTGGAGAGCAGCCGCCAGACCTCGTTGAAGCGGTAGCCTTCGTAGGCGCGGCGCACCTGGCCGTCGAGCTCCCACAGCCGGTGCAGGACGAAGCGCTCCAGGGGCGGCATCTCCGTCACGGCCACCCATTCGGCGTCCGTGAAGCCGTCGAGGGCCCCGAGCAGATAGCGGAGCGTGTTGCGCAGCTTGCGGTAGGCGTCGGTGACGGTCTGCAGGCTCGCCTTCCCGATCCGCTGGTCCTCCTGGTAGTCGACGGTCGCCACCCAGAGTCGGATGATCTCGGCCCCCGAGTCCTTCACCACCTGCAAGGGATCGGTGGTGTTGCCGCGGGACTTCGACTGCTTCTCGCCGTTCTCGTCCAGCGTCATGCCGTGAGTGACGACCGCCTTGTAGGGGGCGTGGCCGCGGGTGGCGCAGGACTCGAGCAGGGACGACTGGAACCAGCCCCGCGCCTGGTCGGACCCCTCCAGGTAGAGGTCGGCGGGGGAGCGGCTGTCGGCCCTCCCCTCCAGCGTGAAGGCGTGGGTGGAGCCGGAGTCGAACCAGACGTCCAGGATGTCGTCCACCTTCTCGAAGTCCGCCGGGTCGCGGTCGGGGCCCAGGAAGACGGCGGCGGAGGTCGTGAACCAAGCGTCGGCCCCGCCCGCACGCACCGCGTCAGCGATGCGGGCGTTGACGGACGCGTCGCGCAGAGGCTCGCCGGTGCGGCTGTCCACGAAAATCGCCAGCGGCGTGCCCCAGGCGCGCTGCCGGCTGACCAGCCAGTCGGGGCGCGTCTCGACCATGCCGCGGATGCGCCGACGCCCGGACTCGGGGTGGAAGGCGGTGGCGTCGATGCCGGCCAGCGCAACCGGACGAAGCACGGAGCCGTCGTCCGCCGGGGCGTCCATGCTGATGAACCACTGGGGCGTGTTGCGGTAGATCACCGGCGCCTTCGAGCGCCAGGAGTGGGGGTAGCTGTGGTCGAAGCGGGCGGACGCCAGGAGCGTCCCCGCCTCGCGCAGCTTCTCCATCACCGCGCCGTTGGCGGGGCCGAACTTGCCCGCGCGCTTGCCCTCCGCCTCGATCACCGCCAGCCCGCCGAACAGGGGCACGTCGTCGAAATAGAC
>CAZZZR010000105.1:0-8567 GCA_964658605.1 uncultured Caulobacter sp.
CCCGCTCATCCCCGCGCATGCGGGGACCTAGGCTATCTCTTGATCCGACGGGTCTGCCTTGCGGTCGCAAGTCCGGGTCCCCGAATGCGGGGACGAACGGGCGGACAAGGCTTCAGGCCGCGCCGGTCTCGCTCGCCGCCGCCTTCGCCTTGCGGGGGGCGGCCTTGCGGACGCGCTTGGGCTTGTCCGCCGCGGCGTCGAAGCTCGCGGGCGCTTCCGCTGCGAGGGAGGGAGCCTCGGCCGCGGCGGCCTTGGGCGCGCGGGGTTTGCGAGCGCGCCTGGGCTTGCCGTCGGACACCGCCTGCAGCGCGTCGGGCTGGGCGATCGGCGCCTGCGCGACGGCGTCCGCTGGTTCGGTGGGGATCGGCTCGTCCGCGACCGCGTCCGCTGCGGGCTTTGCCCGGCGGGAGCGCCTGGGCTTCTCCGCGCGGGTTTCCACGGTCTCGACCACGATCGGGTCCCCTGCGACCACCTCGACCTCGGGCCGCTCGCGGACGGGCGCCTCGTCCTCGTCGTTGGACGAGGCGGACAGCACCTCCAGCGCGGCGGCGGCGGAGCGGAGAAGGAAGGCAGGGGTGTCGGCGTCGGCGCCGAAGCCTACAACGCGGGGGCCGCGGTCGTCCCGGTCGTAGCGGTCGCGGCCGCCACGCTCCGGACGGTCGCCGCGCTCGGGCCGCTCGCTCTGCTCGGAGCGTTCGGGACGCTCGCTCCGGTCCGCGCGGGGACGGTCGCCCCGATCCCGACGACCCCGGTCGCGGTCGCCCCGGTCGCGCTCTCCACGGTCCCGGCGGCTGCGGTCCTCGTCCAGCTGCGGCGCGCTGTAGCGCACGGGTTCGACGCGGGCCGGCGCGACCGGCGCGGGCTCGGCCGAGATGGCGGCGACCTCAGAAGGCTCCGGCGCGGAGATGGGCTCCATGGCGGCGCGCTGGCCGTGGTCGGCGACGGGCCGCTCGCGGTCGCGGTCGCGCCCGCGGCTGCGGCTGTCGCGCTCGCGGCCGCGCCCGCCGTCGCGTGCGCCGCGCCCGCCGAAGCGTTCCTTCTCGCGCTCGGCGCCGCGGCGGGCCTCCTCCCAGTCGAGATCGAGGACGATCTCCTCGGGCTCGGTGCGGGTGAGCTTGAGCACCTTGTCGTAGCCGCGGTCGTCGTTGGGCGTCACGATCATGAACGCCTCGCCCAGCCGCCCCGCGCGGCCCGTGCGGCCGATCCGGTGCACGTAGTCGTCGGCGTGGTGGGGCACGTCGTAGTTGAACACGTCCGAAACCGCGGGGATGTCGAGGCCGCGCGCCGCCACGTCCGAGGCGACCAGGAGCTTAAGCTCGCCCTTGCGGAACGACTCCAGCGTCTTCATCCGCGTGGACTGGTCGAGGTCGCCGTGGATCGGGCCTGCGTCGAAGCCGTACTTCTGCAGCGACTTGGCGACGATATCGACCTCGCTCTTGCGGTTGCAGAAGATGATGCCGCTCTCAGGCGCGGCGCGCTCGATCAGGGCCCGAAGCGCCATGCGCTTGGCCTTGGGCTCGCCGAGCGGCAGCTTGACCACGAACTGCTTGATGTTCTCGCCGGTGGAAGCGGGGCGCGAAACCTCGATCCGGGTCGGATCCTTCAGGAACTGCCCGGTGAGGCGGGTGATCTCCGGCGGCATGGTCGCCGAGAAGAACAGCGTCTGCTTCTGCTTGGGCGTGATCTCGAAGATGCGCTCGAGGTCGGGGATGAAGCCCATGTCGAGCATGCGGTCGGCCTCGTCGACCACCAGCGTCTTCACGTCCAGCAGCATCAGCTTGCGGCGGTCGTAGAAGTCGAGCAGGCGCCCTGGGGTGGCGATCAGCACGTCCACGCCGCTGGAGAGCTTGCGCTCCTGGTCGCCGAAGCTGACGCCGCCGATGAGCAGAGCCCATGAGAGGCGGGTGCCCTTGGCGTATTTGTCGAAGCTGGCGGCGACCTGGTCGGCCAGTTCGCGGGTGGGGGCGATGACGAGGCTGCGGGGCATGAGCGCCTTGGCGCGTCCCGCCTTCAGCCGGTCGATCATGGGCAGGGTGAAGGCGGCGGTCTTGCCGGTTCCGGTCTGGGCGATGCCCAGCACGTCGCGCCCGGCGAGCGCGACCGGGATCGCCTGTTCCTGGATGGGGGTGGGCTGGGTGTAGCCGGTGTCGGTCACCGCCTGCACGGTGGAGGGGCTGAGCCCCAGGTCTGCGAATGTCGTCAAAGGTCCTCAGGAGGAAGGGTGCGAACTACCGGGGCCGCCCGATGTCAAAGGGCGAACGGGACGGCGCGGATTCGCTCAACCTGCCTCCGGTCAGGCTGCGATATGGGCCAAATCGCGGCGAAGTCAATGTCGTGCGGCGCCCTCGACCCGCCGCGAGGGGCCGTTAGAACCTCGCGTGACGCTTTGGATTCGAAGGGACGACGGCATGGCGAAGGCAAAGGCACGGGTGGCGGCGGTTGCGGCGGCTCTCGCGGCGGGAGCGGCGCTCGCCCAGCCTTCGGCGACGCTCCTCGCGCCGGCCTTCGGCAACACCCTGGCCTCCACCTACCCGGACGGGCGCGTCTCCAAGCTGTGGCTTGCGCCGGATGGGACCTTCGACGGGATGAACCGCAAGGGCCAGCCCAACTCCGGCAAGTGGACGGTCGCCAGGGACCGCCTCTGCCTGAAGCAGTACAAGCCCTTCTTCTATCCGTTCAGCTACTGCACGCCTTTGCCGTCGTCGGTGGACGCCATGACCGGCTGGAAGGCCAAGGCGCCGACCGGCGAGCCCATCACCGTGCGGCTGGTGAAGGGGCGCGCGTGACGCCCCGGCCCTAGAGGTGCGCCAGCATGTAGTCGGCGCTGGAGACCTCGAAGGCGCCGCCTTCCTCCACGTCCAGCCGCTCAACCACGCCGTCCTTGACCACCATGGCGTAGCGCTGCGAGCGCTGGCCCATGCCGAACTTGGAGCCGTCCAGCTCCAGGCCGAGCGCCTTGGCGAAGGCCCCGTTGCCGTCGGCCAGCATCTGGATGCCGTCCGCGTCGGACGCCTTGGCCCAGGCCTTCATCACGAACACGTCGTTGACCGAGGTGCAAGCGATGGCGTCGATCCCCTTGGCCTTCAGGTCGGCCGCATGGTCGCGGAAGCCGGGCAGATGGCGGGCGTCGCAGGTCGGGGTGAAGGCGCCGGGCACGGCGAACAGGGCGACCGTCTTGCCGCCGAACACCTGAGCGGTGGTGACGGGCTCCGGCGAGCCGCTCGCACCCACGGTCATGAAGGTGGCCTCGGGGAGCTTGTCGCCGATCTTGATGGGCATGGTCTCGTCTCCGGGTTCGCACTGCGTCGGCTGCGGCTTTAGCGGCTGTGGACAGGCAACCGCAAGCAGGCTCAAGACTTGATGACGGGTGATCGCGAGCGACGACCGATGATGGATCAACCTCTGCATGAAGGCCCTGCGGCGGGTCGGGAGTCTCGGCCCCAGGGCGACGAGGGTCTGGGCGGCAGCCTCTTGATCGCCATGCCCGGCATCGGCGATCCGCGTTTCGAGCGCGCGGTGATCCTGGTGACGTCCCACTCGGCGGAAGAGGCCACCGGTATCGCGGTCAACCGCCCGCTCGAGGGTCTGTCGCTGCCCGAGCTCCTCAAGCGGCTGGGCGTGCGCTCGCAGATCGTGGTGCCCGAGCGCGCCATCCTGATCGGCGGCCCGGTCGAGCGCGAGCGGGGCTTCGTCGTGCACTCCGACGACTACGTCTCGGCCGACTCCACCCTCCCGATCGCCGACGGTCTGGCGCTGACGGCGACGCGGGAGGTGCTGGAGGCGATGGGCGACGGGCTGCGCCGGCCCCGCCAAGCGGTGCTGGCGCTGGGTTGCGCGGAGTGGAGCGCGGGGCAGCTGGAGGGCGAGCTGCGCGAGAACGTCTGGCTGACCTGCGAGGCCGACGACGCGCTCGTGTTCGACGAGGACTACGCCACCAAGTGGGAGCGGGCGCTCGCCAAGATCGGCGTCCTTCCCGCGCAGCTTTCCGCCACGTCCGGCCACGCCTAGCCCTGCGCTAGGGCGCGGCGCCCAGGGTGGCGAACATGCCGACGGCGGCGGCGGCCATGACGGCGGTGGCGGCCCAGCCGATCAGCCGCAGCAGCCCCGGCAGCTTGAAGCTCCCCATAACGTCCGGCCGCGAGGCGAGAAGCATCATCATCGCCATCACCGGAACGGCGACGACGCCGTTGACCACCGCGCTCCAGAACAGCGCCTTCACCGGGTCCAGCGGCGTGAAGTTCAGCACTGCGCCCACCGCCGTCGAGGCGGCGACCACCGCGTAGAACCGCGGCGCCCGCCCGAGCTTGCGCGTCAGGCCGACGTGCCAGCCGAAGCTCTCGCCGACCGCGTACGCCGCGGAGCTGGCCAGGACCGGCAGCGCCAGCAGCCCGGTCCCCACGATCCCCAGGGCGAACACGACGAAGACGGCCGGTCCGGCGATCGGCCGCAGCGCTTCGGCCGCCTGGGCGGAGGTGGCGATGTTGGTGATCCCTTTCGCATTCAGCGTCGCGGCGGTGGTCAGGACGATGAACAGCGCCACGATGTTGGACAGCCCCATGCCGAGGTAGGTGTCCCAGCGGATCCGGGAGAACTCGGCCGGCGCCTGCTCGGGCGCGCGGGAGAGGGGGCGGGCGCCGTCCCGCTCCTTGACATCCTCCACCTCCTCCTCCGCCTGCCAGAAGAACAGGTACGGGCTGATCGTGGTGCCGAGGATCGCGACCACCACGGTCAGATAGTCGGGCTTCGCCGACAGGGTCGGGGCCAGCAGGTGGCGAGCCACCGTCGCCCAGGGCATGTGGACCACGAAGGCCACGCCCACATAGCCGAAGAGCGTCAGCGTCAGCCACTTCAGCCAGTAGACGTAGCGCGCGTAGCGGACGAAGACTTCCAGCAGCACCGACACCAGCGCGAACAGGCCGACGTAGAGGAGCTGCGGGCCGCCGATCACCAGCTTCAGGGCTGCGGCCATGGCTCCCAGGTCCGCCCCCAGGTTGATCGTGTTGGCGATGACCAGGAGAGCGACGAGCGCGCCCAGCACGGGCCGCGGATAGTGGCGGCGCAGGTTGCCCGCCAGGCCGCGTCCGGTGACGCGCCCGATCCGCGCGCTGATCTCCTGGATCGCGCACATCAGGGGCCAGCTGAACAGGAGCGTCCAGCCGAGGTCGAAGCCGAATTGCGCGCCCGCCTGGGAATAGGTGGCGATGCCGCTGGGGTCGTCGTCCGAAGCGCCCGTGATCAGGCCGGGCCCGAGCACCTTGAACAGGGGCGGCCGGACAGGCCGCTTGACCGCTTCCGGCGGGTTGCTCGCCGCGGGCTCGGTCTCGGCCATGGCGCTCCCCGCGACGCCCCGCGAACGCGTCCGCTCGCTTGTCGTCCGGCGCAGCGGCAGCGTCAATGAACCGGAGCACGCCCGCGTCCAGCCGCCGGCGGCGATCTCAGCGCGGGCCGCCCAGCTCGCGCTTGAAGAAGGCCAGCCACAGCCGCCACTGCTGCAGGTTCTTCGGGTCGCCGTGCACGCCGTGGCGTTCGCCCGGGTAGAGCATCAGGTCGAAGGGCTTCGAGAGCTCCTGCAGCCGCGCCATGATGCGGGTGGAGTTCTCGAACTGCACGTTGTCGTCGGCCATGCCGTGCATGAGCAGAAGCCGGCCGTTCAGCTTGTCCAGGCGCGGCACGATCGCGGACTGGTCATAGGCCTTCTCCCGCGTGCGGGGATCGCCCATGAAGCGCTCGGTGTAGTGGGTGTCGTAGAGCCGCCAGTCCGCCGGGGGGCCGCCCGCCGCGCCGGCCTTGAAGGGGGAGTCCGGCTCGGTCAGCAGCCGCAGCGTCATGAAGCCGCCGTAGGACCAGCCGGTTACCCCCAGCCGGTCGCCGTCGACGTAGGGCAGGGACTTCAGGAACTTCACGCCCTCGAGTTGGTCGGCGACCTCGGCGTCGCCCAGATGCCCGGCGATCGCGAAGGCGAACTTGGTCCCGCGGTTGGCGGCGCCGCGGTTGTCGAGCTGGAACAGCACGAACCCGGCTTCCGAGTAGAGCCGCTCGGCCGGGTTGCGCCAGCCGCCGGTGACGTTCTGCACGTCCGGTCCGCCGTAGACCTCGACGATGGCCGGATACCGCTTGACCGGGTCGAAGCCGATCGGCTTGATCAGGGCGTAGTGCAGGTCGGTGGTCCCGTCCGCGGCCTTGATGGTCCCGAACTCGGGCGCGGACGCGTTCGCGGCGTAGGGCGCCCAGGGATGGCCCGGCTTGACCGCATTCTCGCTGATCCACGACAGGCGCTTGCCGTTCAGGTCGTAGATGGCGACGTTGCGCGGCGTCTTCGGGTCCGAATAGGCGCCGATGAAGACGTCCGCCGTCTTGGGCACGGCCGCCGACCACCAGCCGTCGCCCTGCGTCACCCGGCGCGGCTCGCCGCCCTTGCGGTAGTCGACGACGTAGAGGTCGCGCAGGATCGGCGTGCGCGGGCTGGCGTCGAAGTAGAGCAGGCCCTTGGCCTCGTCGACCTGGATCACCCCGCTCGAGACCAGGCCCACGCCCAGCCCGATCCCCGCCACCGGCCAGTCGCCGTGGGTGATTTGGCGGATCAGCTTTCCGTCAGGCCTATAGAGGTAGAGGTGGTGGAAGCCGGTGCGCTCGCTGCCCCAGATGAACGTCCCGTCCTTCAGGGCGCGGAAGTCGTTGTTGAGGTCGACCCAGGGCTTCTGCTTCTCGGTCAGGATCACCTTTCCGGCGCCCGTCGCGGGATCGACGGCCAGGAGTTCGAGCACCGACTGGTCGCGGCTCTCGCGCTGCACGTAGAGCGTCCGGCCGTCCGCCGACCAATCGACGCGGGCGAGGTAGACATCCGTGTTCTTGCCGAGGTCGACCTTCATCGGAACGCCGCCGTTCACGCCCGCGACGTAGAGCTCGACCACCGCGTTAGGGCGGCCGGGGCGCGGGTAGCGCTGCTTGACGATGGTCGTGCCTTCCACCCCGATGTCGGGGCGGTCGACGATGTCCACGCCCGACTCATTCACCTTGGTGTAGGCGATCCGGTCGTCGCCGGGCGCCCACCAGTAGCCGGTGAAGCGGCCCATCTC
The DNA here is from genome assembly GCA_964658605.1 of uncultured Caulobacter sp. Lineage (GTDB taxonomy): Bacteria > Pseudomonadota > Alphaproteobacteria > Caulobacterales > Caulobacteraceae > JASLDZ01. Next base: position 7,077 of record CAZZZR010000105.1, read on the forward strand.
TTCCTGCGCCACGAACTCGGCGACGCCGTAGCTGACCGGGTCCGCCCCCGCGGGACTGATCCGCCGCTCCCCGCCCTCGCCCGCCGCCGGCCGGGCGTAGAGCGTCCCGTCGCGCACGTAGGAGATGAAGCCGCCCTTGGGCGAGAACTTGGCGTCGGTCTCGTCGCCTGGCGTGTTCGTCAGCCGGCTGACGGCGCCCGTGGCGGGGTCGGCCAGGTAGAGGTCGCCGTTGAGGGGCACCAGGATCGCCTTGCCCGCCTCGTCCCAGCGGTACTCGACGATGCCCTTGGCCCCGCCGATCCGTTGGCGTTCCCGCCGCGCCTTCTCGGCCTCCGACAGGACCGCGCCCTTGGGCGACAGCTTGGCGGAGTCGACCAGCATGCGCGGCGCCCCGCCGGCGATCGGCGCCGCCCACAGGTCGTCGGTGTCCGCGTCCTCGACGCGGCTCTGGAGCCAGGTGACAAGCCGGCCGTCGGGCGAAAGCGCCACGTCGTGGACGCCCTGGCCGGACAGGTTCGGATCGGAGAACACGCGCTCGGGCGTCAGGTGCGCGGCGCCGGAGGAGGGCGGGGCGACCGGGGGCGCGGCGGTCTGGGCTTGGGCGGGCGGGAGGGACATCGCGGTGGCGGCGAGGAGGGCGGCGGCGAGCAGGCGCGTCATCGAAGGTCCGGATCAGGCGCTAGGGATCGTGCGCGGGGACACCCTCTCCGATGCCGCGCCCCCCGTCCATGGGCACCTCGGCGCGGGCTTCGCTGGCGTTCCCGCGCGTTTGCGCCCATACTGGAGAGGTCGAACTCTGCTGCGCAACGCCTCTGGACACGTCTCGCTGAGGCGGGACTCTAAGCCGACCCTTTCAGACTCGATGATCTCCGGGGCGTTCCCGGCGGTCAAATACGATGGAGGCTGAAATGGCCAACGGCACTGTGAAGTGGTTCAACGCGACCAAGGGTTATGGTTTCATCCAGCCCGAGGACGGCTCCAAGGACGTGTTCGTTCACGTCTCGGCGGTCGAGCGCTCGGACCTGGGCTCCCTCACCGAAGGGCAGACGGTCGGTTACGAGCTCGAGCGCGACAGCCGCTCGGGCAAGGAAAGCGCCGTGAACCTGCGCTCGGCCTAAGAGCCGCGCAGAGGAAAGGCCGGCGCCTCGCGCGTCGGCCGATCCCACCCTATTCCGTCGGCCGATTTTCCGCGACCTGGCCGCCCGCTCCGAAACGGAGGCGCGCCATGAGCATCGCCGATATGATCCCGACCCTGGACGACAAGGCGCTGGCCGTCCTGCGCGCCAACGCCAGCCGCGCCGAAGCCGGCGACAACGCCTCGCGCCGCGACCAGGCCGCGACCCTGATCCCCCTGATCGACGCCGAACTGGCCGCCCGCTTGGCGCTCAAGCCGCCGAAGAAGACGCCCGTCCGCAAGAAGGCCGCCCCGAAGAAGGCGGCGGCCAAGGCGGACGCCGCCGAGAATACGCCGACGATCTAGCTCGACCGCCC
>CAZZZR010000106.1:0-8531 GCA_964658605.1 uncultured Caulobacter sp.
CTTCGACCTGGTGTCCTCGTTCGCCGCGCCGCTCATCCGCGCGCGCCGCCCCGCGAAAGGAAAGGCGGCGTCTTCATCCGAAGTCCGCCGCCTGGGCGCCCGTCGGCCGGCCCTCTGCGTCGAGGGTTATCTTCTCGACCTTCAACTGCGCTTGCCGAAGCCGCGCCTCGCAGTGCGCCTTCAGCGCCGCCCCGCGCTCGTAGAGCGTAATGGACGCCTCCAGCTCCGCCTGGCCGGACTCCAGCGTCGCCACGATCTGCTCCAGTTGCGCCAGCGCCTGCTCGAAGCTGAGGGCGGCGATGTCGGGGGCGGGCGCAGTCGGTTCGGGGAGCATGGAGCGACCCTAGCGGGGCGTCGCGCGGGGTCAACGCGAACGGGCTCAGCGTTTCACGAACCGCTTGATCGCCCAGTAGGCGTAGCCGCGGTCCTCCACCTTCTTCCAGTGGCGCTTCTTGAGCTCGCGGGTCAGCATGGCGTTGAAGAAGCCGTGCGCGATGAGCACCACGTCGCCCTCGGTCTCGGCGGTGCGCACCAGCTTGTCGCAGGCCTCCCGCGCCCGCGCCTCGGCGACGGCGCGGTTCTCCTCGCCCGGCGGGCTGTAGCGGAGGAACCACCAGGCGCAGCGGGAGACGAAGCCCCAGGTCTTGGGGTCCATCCGCACCACCGACGGGAAGGGCGGCGGCGGCAGCGGCGCCTCGATGAAGATGGGATCGCTCGCGAAGGGCTTGCCCGCGCTCACCGCCTCGGCCGTCTCCAGCGCCCGGCGCCGGGTGGAGGCGTAGATCACCTCCGCGTCGCGCGTCAGCCGCAACAGGCCCTCGGGCGGGGCTTGGCCGTCGAGGATTCCGCCCTCCTCGTAGGCGGCCCACCATCGGCGGTATCCGTCGGCGTCCAGCGAGATGCGGCGGGACAGGGCGGGCTCGCCATGACGGGCCAGGGTAATCGAGCCCGGCAGGCGCGGCGCAACGTCGGGCGGTGAGGGGAAAGGGACGACCGGGTGCGCCGCCATGCTTACAGGACGCCGCGGGAGCTAGGCGCCTCGTCCCCCTTGCAACGCGCGCACATGAGCGGCCGCCGACGTCCCTAGACCCTGAAGGTCGTAGCCGCCCTCGAGCGAGGACACAACCCGACCGCCGGCGCGGCCTTCCGCCACCTCCAGGATGGCGCGGGTGGCCCAGGCGAAATCCTCCGCCTCCAGCTGCTGGTGCGCCAGCGGATCGCGGGCATGGGCGTCGAAGCCGGCGGAGACGATCACGAGGTCGGGGGCGAAGGCGTCGAGCGCGGGCATCAGACGCTCGGCGAACCTGGCCCGCCAGTGCTCGCGGCTGGCCAGCGGCGGAACGGGCGCGTTGGCGATGTTGCCGACGCCGGTCTCATCTTCCGCGCCGGTGCCCGGATAGAGCGGCATCTGGTGGATGGAGGCCAGGAACAGGTGGGCATCGCGCTCGAACGCGGCCTGGGTGCCGTTGCCGTGGTGGACGTCGAAATCGACCACCGCCACCCGGGCCAGCCCCGCCGCCTGCGCCGCGCGCGCGGCGACCGCGACGGTGGAGAACAGGCAGAAGCCCATCGCCTCCGCAGGCTCCGCATGGTGACCCGGCGGCCGCACGGCGCAGAAGGCGCGCGCGTTCTCGCCGCGGGCCACCGCCTCCACCGCCTCGACCACCGCGCCCGTGGCGCGCAGCGCGGCGGCGACGCTGCCGGGAGAGAGGCGCGTGTCGGCGTCGATCACCCGGGTGGGCGGTTCGCCGTCGACGTCGGGCCCCGGTGGAGGTTCGGCGCCGAACACGCGGTCCACGTGGGCCGCGGGGTGGACGCGCAGCAGGTCCTCGCGTCGGGCCAGAGGGGCGTCTCGGCGGTCGCGGCCGAGGCCGGCGTCGTCGAGCGCTTCGAGCACCGCGGTCAGCCGCTCGGGCCGCTCGGGGTGGCCCACGCCGGGGCGGTGGCGCAGCATGTCGGGGTGGGTGAAGACCGGAACGTCCATCGGTCGCGGAGACTAGCGGGCGCGAGCGATGTAGGCGACAGGCATGGACCCCGCCGCCCGCCTGCTCCAGCCGAAGATCCGTCGCGCGACGCGGGCGGACGAGAAGACGCTGGCCACCCTGTCGGAAGCCACCTTCGTCGAGACCTTCGTGGAAGGCTTCGGCGTCGCCTATCCGCCGGAGGACCTGGCCGCCTTCGTGGAAAGCGCTCATTCGCGCGCCGCCTTCCTGAAGATGCTGGCGGACCCGGCCAAGAAGCTGTGGATCGTCGAGGCGCTGAACGGCCGCGCCCTGGGCTACGCGGTCGCGGGGCCCAACAAGCTGCCCCATCCAGACGCCGCGATCGGCGACGCGGAGATCAGCCGCCTCTACCTGCGGAACGAGGCGCAGGGGACGGGCCTCGGCAGGCGGATGCTGGAGGCGGTGCTGCAGGGGATCGACCCCGGCCGCTCCCGCACGATCTGGCTGAGCGTGTGGGAGGGCAACGCCAAGGCGCAGGCCTTCTACGCGCGCTACGGCTTCGAGGTGGTGGGCGAATGGAAGTTCCCGGTCGGCAAGACGCTGGACCGCGACCTGATCATGCGCCGCGGCCCGGCCTGAGCTATAAGGCGGCGATGGAGCTCTGGGGGGCCGCGTCCAACGCGCCGGAGCTGCGCATTGTCGTTCGACGCTGGAGTGGTCGCTAGATGTTCACGCACTTCTTCGGCGAGCTGCGGCAGGCCAAGATCCCGGTCTCGCTGCGCGAATACCTCACCCTGATGGAGGCGATGGACAAGCACGTCGTCGGGCTGTCGGTGGACGACTTCTACTTCCTGGCGCGCACCGCGCTGGTGAAGGACGAGACCAACCTCGACAAGTTCGACCGCGTCTTCGCCCACGTGTTCAAGGGCTTCGAGCGGGTGGACGACAGCCTGACCGCCGAGATCCCCGAGGAGTGGCTGAAGAAGCTGACCGAGAAGTATCTCACCGACGAGGAGAAGGCGCAGGTCGAGGCGCTCGGCGGCTTCGAGAAGCTGATGGAGACGCTTAAGAAGCGGCTGGAGGAGCAGAAGGAGCGCCACCAGGGGGGCAACAAGTGGATCGGGACGGGCGGGACTAGTCCCTTCGGCCACGGCGGCTACAACCCGGAGGGCGTCCGCATCGGCGGACCCGGCGGGCAGGGCCGCGCCGTGAAGGTGTGGGAGAAGCGCGAGTTCAGGAACCTGGACGACTCGGTCGAGCTCGGCACCCGCAACATCAAGGTGGCCCTGCGACGGCTGCGCAAGTTCGCCCGCGAAGGCGCGCCTGACGAACTGGACCTGGACGGCACCATCCAGGGCACCGCCGAGAAGGGCTACCTCGACATCCAGATGCGTCCCGAACGGCGCAACACGATCAAGGTGCTGCTTTTCCTCGACATCGGCGGCTCCATGGACAGCCACGTCAAGCTCTGCGAGGAGCTGTTCTCGGCAGCCAAGACGGAGTTCAAGAACCTGGAGTTCTTCTACTTCCACAACTGCCTGTACGAGCGCGTGTGGAAGGACAACCGGCGGCGCGAGGCCGAAACGATCCCGACCTGGGACGTGCTGCACAAGTATGGTCACGACTACAAGGTGGTGTTCGTAGGCGACGCGCAGATGAGTCCCTACGAGATAACCTACGCCGGCGGTTCGGTCGAGCACTGGAACGAGGAGGCTGGCGCGGTGTGGATGCAGCGGGTGACCGACATCTATGAGAGCGCGGTGTGGCTGAACCCCACGCCGGAGCGCTACTGGGCCCACTCGGGCTCCACCCAGCTCCTCGGCGAACTGATGGGCGAGCGCATGTTCCCGCTGACGCTCGACGGACTGGACCGGGCGATGAAGGCGCTCGTGCGCTAGGTGTCCACCACCTCTTCGGCGACGACGTCGAACTTGACCAGCTTGGCCGAGCCGAAGGTCGTGGCGATGGCCACGTCCGTCGCGTCGCGCCCGATGCCCATGAGGATGCGGCCGATGCGGGGCTTGTTGTGGCGCGCGTCGAAGGGGTGCCAGGCGCCGCCGAGATAGACCTCGAACCAGGCGCTGAAGTCCATCGGGCCCGGGATGGGATCGATGCCGATGTCGCCCAGGTACCCGGTGCAGTAGCGCGCCGGGATGTTCATGCAGCGGCAGAGCGTGACGGCGAGATGGGCGAAGTCGCGGCAGACGCCGACGCCCTCCGTATGCCCTTCGAAGGCGGTGCGCGTGTTGCGGGCGTTCGCGTAGCCGAACTGGATGCGTTCGTGCGTGTACTGCACGATCGCCTGCACGCGATCCCAGCCGGGAGGGATCGAGCCGAACAGGCTCCAGGCCGTGTCGATCAGCTTTTCCGTCTCGCAGTAGCGGCTGGCGAGCAGGTACACGATCGCCTCGTCCGGAAGATCCTCGACCCGATGCTGCACGGCGTCGCGCACGATCCGGTCGGGCTCGCCGCTGTCATGCACGATGAAGTCGGAGGCGAAGGTCGTACGCCCCGGCGGGGCCAGCACGCGGGTGACGAGGTTGCCGAACCCGTCGAGGTAGCGGCGGGTCGGGATGGGCGGGTCGATCGTCAGCACCTGGGGGGTCAGGAGGTCGGCCTCCCGCTCAGGGCGCAGGCTGACCAGGAGCATCATCGGGACGGGAACGGCGCATTCGTAGGCGATCTCGAACCCGACCCTGATACGCATAAGCGCTCCGCCCTTCAGGCGGCGCGCCGGACGGGAACGTCCGCGCTGAGCTCCACCTCGACATCCATGCTAACGAAGTCGTCCGCCTCGCCGTTCCAGCTTCCGGACAGAGGCACGGCTTGCCGGGGGTCGCGCACCACGGCCACCTTCACGAGGTCGGTGGCGCCCACGATTCCGTTGGTGGGGTCGAACTCCACCCAGCCGCAGCTCGGCAGGTAGACCTGGCACCAGGCGTGGGTGTGGCCGCCGCCGATCCGCTCCACCTTCGGCGAACCGCGCCCTGCCCCGGGACTGTAGACGTAGCCGGACACGAACCGCGCCGCGAGGCCGAGCGAACGCGCCGCCTCGATCATCAGCACCGCGAAGTCCCGGCAGGTCCCGGTTCCGAGTTCGATCGTCTGCGCGGGCGTCTGCGTCAGGCCGTCGAACCGCTTGGCGTAGGCGAACCGCTCGTGGATCCCGTGGGTCATGTCGACGAGGAGCGAGATCACCGGCGTCGATCCCACGGGGCGCAGGAAGCGCCGCGCCCAGGCGGAGACCACGCCGCCGGGATCGGGATGCTGGCGCTCGATGGACCGCATCAGGTCGGGCATGTCCTCCGCCCCGTAGGCGAAGGGGAAGGTGGGGCCGGAGGGTGCGATCGCCTCTTCGGCGTCGGAGACGAGCGGCGCGGGGTTGTGGTCGAGCGTCACCCGGCTCTCGAACCGGAGGGTCTTGGAGGGGCGGTCGAAGGTGGCGATCCCCACCACGTTCCCGAAAACGTCGTGCACGTAGCGAAGCTCGGCCGGCTCGGGCGTGATCGCCACGTGCGAGCGCACGATCCGCTGGTCGTAGCTTTCCTTGGGCCGCAGCATCAGCCGGTGCTCGCCGAACTCCACCGGTTTGCGGTAGCGGTAGGTGGTCAGGTGGCGGATGTGCAGGATCGGCATGGCGTCCCCGGGCTGGCCCACAGTTAAGAGGCGCAGAGGTCGATTCGGACATGACGCTGTTGCGATTTGGTGATCCTGACCCTGCGGCTGTTCACCGCGCAGGCGCGGGCGCCTCGCTTTTGTTCATCTGCGACCATGCGGGGAGGGCTTTGCCGCAGGCGCTGGGCGACCTCGGCGTGCCGCCGGCGGCGTTCGAGCGCCACATCGCCTGGGACATCGGGGCCGCCGACCTGACGCTGTCGCTGGCTGAACGCTTCGGCGCGACGGCGATCCTGCAGCGTTATTCCCGCCTGGTGGTGGACTGCAACCGCGACCCGGCGCGTCCCGACGCCATGCCCGAGGTCTCCGACGGCACGCCGATCCCGGCGAACGTAGGGCTGGAGCCCGACGCCCGGGCGGCGAGGGTGGAAGCGATCCACGCGCCCTACCACGCCGCCATATCGTCCGAGCTGGACGCGCGGGCGGCGCGAGGCCTCTCGACGCGGCTCGTCTTCGTGCACAGCTTCACGCCGCGGATGGCGGGCCTCGACCGGCCATGGCGCTATGGCGTGCTGCACCTGGGCGGCTCGCCGTTCGCCGACGCCATGCTGGACGTCCTGCGCGAGGACGAGGCGCGGGCGCCGGTAGGCGACAACGAGCCCTACGCCATGGACGTCACCGACTACTCGGCGCCGCTCCACGGCGTCGCGAGAGGGATCGATTTCCTCGAGATCGAGGTGCGGCAGGACCTGATCGCCGACGCGGCGGGCGTGGCCGAGGTCGCCGCCTACCTCGCCCCGCGCATCGCCCGCGCCGAAGCGCTGGCGAAAGGGGTCGCCGCTCAGCCGTAGCTCTGCAGCGGGCGGACTTGGAGTTCGCCGCCCTTCAGCGCCCGGATCGCCTGAGCCGCGGCGAGAGCCCCGGCCGTGGTGGTGTAGTAGGGCACCTTCGACATCAGGGCGTTGCGGCGCAGGCTGAAGCTGTCGGCGAGGCTCTGCTTGCCCTCGGTCGTGTTGAACACGAGCTGCACGCCGCCGTCCTTGATCCGGTCGACGACGTTGGGTCGGCCCTCCAGCACCTTCTTCACACGCTCGACGGTCAGGCCCTCGCCTTCGAGGTACGTCGCCGTGCCGCCCGTGGCGACAAGGGTGAAGCCGAGCTGGCTGAGGATGCGCGAGGGCTCGACGATCCAGGCCTTGTCCGCCTCTTTGACCGAGACGAACACGCAGCCCTCCAGCGGCAGCTTGGTGCCGCCGCCGAGCTGGCTCTTGGCGAAGGCGCGGGCGAAGGCGGCGGTGGTGTCGGGCTCGCCCTCGCGCTTCCAGTCCAGCCCCATGACCTCCCCAGTGGAGCGCATCTCGGGGCCGAGCACGGTGTCGACGCCGGGGAAGCGCGCGAAGGGGAACACCGCCTCCTTCACCGCCACGTGGTCGGCGGGCTTGTCGCGCAGATTGAACGAGGCGAGCGGCACTCCCGCCATCACCTTGGCGGCGATCGAGGCCACCGGCGCGCCGATCGCCTTGGCGACGAACGGCACGGTGCGGCTGGCGCGGGGGTTCACCTCCAGCACGAAAATGCGGGGCTCGGGGGAGTGCGGCTCCTCGATGGCGAACTGCACGTTCATCAGGCCCTTCACGCCGAGCGCGAACGCCATGGCCTCGGTCTGGCGCTTCAGCTCGGCGATGGTCTCGGGGCGGAGGGAGAAGGGGGGCAGGGAACAGGCGCTGTCGCCCGAGTGCACGCCGGCCTCCTCGATGTGCTCCATCACGCCCGCGACGAACACCGTCTCGCCGTCGCAGAGCGCGTCGACGTCCACCTCGGTCGCCCGTGACAGGTATTGGTCGATCAGCACCGGCGAGTCGCCGGACACCTGCACGGCGTGGGTGACGTAGCGGTCGAGACCCTCGTCGTCGCGCACGATCTCCATCGCCCGGCCGCCCAGCACATAGGAGGGGCGGATGACCACGGGGTAGCCGACCTTGTGTGCCGCTTCCTTGGCCTCCGCGTCGCTGCGGGCGATGGCGTTGACGGGCTGGCGCAGGCCGATCTTATGCAACAAGCCCTGGAATCGTTCGCGGTCCTCGGCCAGATCGATGGCGTCGGGCGAGGTGCCGAGGATCGGCACGCCCGCGTCCTGCAGCGCCTGGGCGAGCTTCAGCGGCGTCTGGCCGCCGAACTGCACGATGACGCCGATCAGCTCGCCCCTGGACATCTCCACCGCGATCAGCTCCAGCACGTCCTCCGCGGTGAGGGGCTCGAAATAGAGGCGGTCGGAGGTGTCGTAGTCGGTGGAGACGGTCTCCGGGTTGCAGTTGACCATGATCGACTCGACGCCGATCTCGGCCAGGGCGAAGGCGGCGTGGCAGCAGCAGTAGTCGAACTCTATGCCCTGCCCGATGCGGTTGGGTCCGCCGCCCAGGATGATGGCCTTCCTCCGTTCGGTGGGCTCGGCCTCGCATTGCGCGGACTGGCCGAAGGCGCCGGTCTCGTAGGTGGAGTACATGTAGGGCGTCTTGGCCGCGAACTCCGCGGCGCAGGTATCGACGCGCTTGAACACGGGGCGGACGTTGAGCGACTGGCGCGCCATTCGGCTCTCGGATTCAGAGCATCCAGCAAGCTTAGCTAGTCGCGCATCTGAAAAGCCCATCGCCTTCAGGCTGCGCATTGCGGGTGCTTCCGAAGGATCGATCTCAACCTTCGTCCAGTCAGCTTGTGGCGCAGCTCCGGCGACCTGACGCTCCCGCTCGCGATTATCGAGGTGGTCCAGCGCAGCGCGGACGGCGTGCAGCCCAGGAAGCCCCCCCGCGCGCACCCGCCCTTCGGCCCGCACGATCTCGGCGATCTGGCGCAGGAACCACGGTTCGTAGCTGCACGCCTCGGCGATCTCCTCGACCGTCAGTCCGTGGCGGAACGCCTGCGCGATCACCAGCAGGCGGTCGGGGGCGGGGACGCCGAGGCGGCGGATGACCGCGC
>CAZZZR010000107.1:0-8464 GCA_964658605.1 uncultured Caulobacter sp.
CAGGCCGATCTGGCGCAGCTCCTGGAAGCCCAGCCGCAGGTATCCGAAGCGCGCGTCGGCCGGCTCCAGCACCGCCCGCAGCACCGCGGTGTAGAGGACCGCGTTCACCGCCAGGAAGCCGCCGAACAGGCCGGGGAGCCAGGGACCCGCCGCCTCCGCCCGCGCCACCAGCTCCGGCGGCAGGGGGCCCGCCTCGAACGGCTTCACGGCCGCGACCACCGGCCCGAGCCCCAGGAGCGTCACAAGGCCCAGGAGCACCAGGTTGGCGGCGAACAGGCCGAGCGCCCAGATCGCGACGGCGGCCGGCCGCTCCCGCGTCACGCGGAAGCCCTCCAGAGCGGCGTCCACGACGGGGAAGCGGATCGCGATCGGGGGAGGCGTCGTGGGGTTCACACGTGCAGGCCGAAATGGGTGGAGCGATCCCCGCGCAGGACGGTCGATCCCGTCACCACGCCGGCCCCGGCGAGCTGGCGGTAGGCGTCCGCCGGCGCGCCGATGAGCACCGCGAACATCACGGCGTAGAGCGCCGATCCCACCACCAGCCACGCGACCATGACCGGCGAGAAATAGGTGGCCAGGCTCGTCATGTCGGGGCGGAAGATCACACCCGCCGCCTGCAGTCCCCCCGCCCCCGCCGCCACGCCGGCGAAAAGGACGAAGACCGTGAGCATCAGGATCACGGTCAGGATCCAGGCCAGGGCGTAGGCGCCGAACAGCGACCAGAACCGGCCGCGCGTCAGCTTCCAGGCTCCCACGACGTCCAGCGACCGACGATCGAGCGCCATCGGGCTCGCCAGCGACAGCCGGACCATGACGAACAGGAGCGCCGCCAAAACCGCGAAGACGCCGATCACGCCGACCAGGACGCCCGCCGGCTTCGCCGCGAGCGTCGCGACCACCGACAGCAGCACCACCCCCACAAGGCCAACCAGATAGACGACGAAGAAGACGATCCCGACCAGAAGAAGCACGGCGAGCTGCAGCAACTCGTCGACGCCGAACGCCAGCCGCCCGGGCGCGCCGCTTCCCGGCCGCAGGATCGCCCGGTTCACCGCCGCGAACATCAGGCCGTAGAACAGGAGCGAGATCAGCATGATCATCCCGTATGCGGGCGCTATGGCGCCCATCATGGCGAGGGTCTGGGTCGGGTCGGTCTTGGCGCCGCTGGCGGCGGCGGCCTGCAGCTGCATGATCTGCGGCCCGATGGTGGCGACCATGCCCGCGGCCATGACGACGTAGAGGCCCACGAACACGCCCGCCCAGACCAGCAGCGTCAAAGGCTCGCGCCGCGCCAGGCGCAGGCCCGCCAGGGCGGCGTCGGTCGCCGAGAACGGGCGCGCAGGCGGTACGACGGGAGGAGGCATTCGGGTGGAGACTCGCAAGGGCGGAAAAGGTCTCGGAAGCTGACCGAGCGCGACGCTTTCGGCAAGCAGCGTCAGGGATTAGTTAGATAGCATGAAGCCTTCCCCCATCCACGTCGTCGGCGCCGGACTCGCCGGATCGGAGGCCGCCTGGCAGATCGCCAAGGCCGGCCTACCCGTCGTGCTGCACGAGATGCGGCCCCACGTGGGCACCGCCGCGCACCGGACGGGGGGGTTTGCCGAGCTGGTGTGCTCCAACTCCTTCCGGTCCGACGACTGGGAGCACAACGCCGTGGGCCTGCTGCATGCCGAGATGCGCGCCTGCGGCTCGCTGATCATGGCGTGCGGCGACGCCAGCCAGGTGCCCGCGGGGGGCGCGCTGGCGGTGGACCGCGAAGGCTTCAGCGCGCGCGTGACCGAGCGACTGCGCGCGCACCCCTTGATCACCGTCGCCGAGGGCGAGCTGGACGGCTGGCCGCTGGCGGCGTGGGCTCGCACGATCCTGGCCACCGGCCCCCTCACCTCCCCGGCCCTCGCGCAGGCGATCCTGCAGCGGACGGGCGAGGACGCCTTGAGCTTCTTCGACGCCATCGCCCCCATCGTCCATGCGGAATCGATCGACATGGGCACAGCCTGGCGGCAGTCCCGCTACGACAAGGAGGGGCCGGGCGGCGACGCGGCCGCCTACATCAACTGCCCGATGGACAAGTCGCAGTACGACGCCTTCGTCGACGCGCTGCTCGACGGGCCGAAGGCCGAGTTCAAGGATTGGGAGCACGTGCCCTACTTCGACGGCTGCCTGCCGATCGAGGTGATGGCCGAGCGCGGCCGCGAGACCCTGCGGCACGGCCCGATGAAGCCCGTCGGCCTCACCAACCCGCACCGGCCCAGCGAGAAGGCGTGGGCCGTCGTCCAGCTGCGCCAGGACAACGCGCTCGGCACGCTGTTCAACATGGTCGGCTTCCAGACCAAGCTGAAGCACGGCGCGCAGGCCGATGTGTTCCGCATGATTCCCGGACTGGGCGAGGCGCAGTTCGCCCGCCTGGGCGGCCTGCACCGCAACACCTTCATCAACAGCCCGCGGCTTCTCGACGGCCTGCTGCGGCTGAAGGCCGAGCCGCGGGTGCGGTTCGCCGGCCAGGTGACGGGGGTGGAGGGATACGTGGAGAGCGCCGCCATCGGCCTCCTCGCCGGCCGCTTCGCCGCAGCGGAGGCGCTAGGCGCGCGCCCGATCGCGCCGCCGGCTGAGACGGCGCTGGGCGCGCTGGTGGCCCATGTCACGGGCGGACACCTGGAGGCGGACGCCCGCTCGTTCCAGCCCATGAACATCAATTACGGCCTGCTCCCGCCGATGGAGGTCGAAGGCTCCAGGCGTCGTGCCGACGGCTCGCGCCTGTCCGGCGTGGAGCGCGGGCGCGCGAAGAAGCGCGCGATGAGCGTGCGCGCGCTGGAGGCGCTGCGCGGCTGGCTGGGCGAAGTCGAGGCGGCGCGGGCGGCCTGAGCCCTACACCCGCTTCATCGTCAGGATCGGCACCGGCGGCTTCAGCCACTGTCCCGCCTGATCTGCGAACTCGGACTTGCTCGAGGTCGGCAGCGACAGGATCTTTCGCACCACCGCGAGCCCCTCGATCGTCTGCCCAAAGGCGGCGAAGCCCAGGTTGTCGCCCTTCGCGCCGGGGTGCGCGTCCAGGTACGGCTCGTCGGTGGCGCAGATGAAGAAGTTGGCCGTCGCCGTGCCCGGCTGGAAGCGGCCGATGGAGATCGTGCCGGCGAGGTGGCGCAGACCCGTCTGCGTCGTGCTCTCGTGCGGGATCGGCGGATAGGGGTGCACGCGGGCATTCGGGCCGCCCACGATGGTGCCGTGCGTGGGCGCGCCCCGGGTGCGGGCGGCGCGGAAGAAGCTGCCGTCGTCGTACTTCTGCGTGTCCACGTAGTGCAGGAAGTTGGCGGTGGTGAGCGGCGCCTTCTTTGCCTCCAGCTCCACGACGATCACGCCGTGATCGGTCCTGATCGCCACGCGCGGCCTGTCCGCCGAGGCCGCCAGCGCGCCGATGGGCGTCGCCAGGGTCAGCGCGGCGCCGCCGATCACGCCCCGCCGTCCGATCCCGTCCATCATCCGCAACCTCCGTTCGCCAGCCAGCCTACACCGCGCCTCGCGCCGCCGCCCAGACGAGCGCCACCCGATCGCGCAGCTCCGACGGTGCGCGCCCCTCCGCCCGGCGAAGCGCGAGCGTGGCGTAGGCGGCGGCGGGGAAGGCGGCGGTGGGCAGCGCCTTCACCTCCGCACGCGCCGCGAGGAGGGCCGCTCGCACGCGCGACGCCGCATCGATCGAGCCGTTGGCAAGCTGCAGCGCCCCCCCCCTCGCCTCCCACGCGACGGCCAGGCGCGGGACCTCGCTCCACCCCCAGGCGCGGGCGGCATGGATGACGTGCGCGGGATCGGCGCCGGTCGCCAGCATCCGGGCGGCGGAGGCCATGACCGCGCCGAAGCGGGCGTCGATCCAGGCGACCAGCGCCGCCTCATCGGCGAAAGCTTCGGGCTCCAGCTCGCGGACGTGGGCGTCGATCAGGGAGTCGAGCGCTTCCGTCGCCAGGCGGCCGGCTCGCACTGCAGGCGCCAGCGCCTCGACGACCGGGTGCTCGGCCGCCCCGCCGCTCGCCGCCCGCTCCAACGCCTCCCGCCACCACTGCAGCCGGATTTGGCCGAGCATGGGCTGGCTGACCGCGGGCGCGACCTTGGCCAGCTCGTCGTCGAGCGCGTAGAGCGCCAGCACCTCGCCTCGTGCGGCCGGGTCGCCGATCAGGCGGGAGGCGAGCCAGCGGTCGGGCGCGACCCGGCGCAGGTGGCGGTCGAACTCCTCTGCGCTGACGGACGCCATCGCGGCCTAAACCGCCAGCAGCGCCGCCGCGATCCGCCGGCCCTCGGACGCCAGCAGGTTGTAGAGGCGGATCGCCTCGGGCGTGGACATGACCTCCAGGCCGAGCCCTGCAGCCGCCATCGTTTCGCGCACGGGGCGGGGGGCGGGGGCGACCGACTCGCCCGTCCCCAGCAGCACGAACTCCACCACGCCGGAGGGCGCACCCAGCACGGCGGCGAAATCCTCAGGCGAGAGCTCGGCCAGCATGCCGGAGACCGGCCAGAGGCCGGGCTGGTCGTCCACGATCAGGAGCGAGCCTTCGATCCGCTCGCCGGCGACGCGAAAGCCGCCGCCGCCGAAGCCCTCGATGGCCGGGGCCTCGCGCACCGTCCTACGGCCGCGCGGGGGCGGGCTTGCCGCCGGGCTTGTCGACCACGACGTCCTCGCCGCGCTTGACGCCCCACAGCAGCACCACCGGCAGGGCGATGTAGATCGACGAGTAGGTGCCGACCACGATCCCGAACGCCATGGTGAACACCAGCGGGAACAGCGCCGGGCCTCCCATGAACAGCGCCCCGGAGAGGGCCAGGAGCGCTGTGGTGCCGGTGATGACGGTGCGCGACAGACGCTCGTTCTCCGACAGGTTGATGATCTGACGCAGGGGCGTGCGGCGGTACTTGGCGAGGTTCTCGCGCAGCCGGTCGAAGGTGATGACCTTCTCGTTCATCGAGTAGCCGATCACGGTGAGCAGGCCGACGATGCTCTCGGTGGAGAACTCGATCTGCAGCACCGAGAGGATCCCGAGCGTCAGGAAGACGTCGTGGAACACCCCGATCACCGCGCCCAGCCCCTGCTGCAGGCCGAAGCGGAACCAGATGTAGACCAGCATCAGCCCGATCGCGACCGCCAGCGCCAGGAAGCCCGCCCGGAACAGCTCGCCCGAGACCTTGGCGCCCACGGTCGAGGCCGGCTTGACCGTCAGGTTCGGCACCGCGGCCTTGAGCCCCGCGACGACCTGCGCCGTCTCCGCGCTCGCGTTCGCGCCCTTGGGTCGGAAGCGGACGAGGGCGGAGTCGGGGCCGCCGATGCCGTTCACCTGCGCGTCCTTCTCCCCCAGCTTCGGCATGGTGGCGCGCAGCACGCCCAGCGGGATCGGGCCCGGGGTCGAGACCTCCACCTGCGTGCCGCCGGTGAAGTCGATGCCGAGGTTCAGCCCCTGCGTCGCGAACGAGGCGATCGAGCCCACGATCAAGAGCGCCGACAGGACGGCGGCGAAGGGCGCCCACCGCACGAAGTCGAACTTGGTGTCGTGCGGCAGGTAGCGGGAGAGCGGCCAGCGCATGTCTCAGCCTCCCCTTAAATCGGCAGCCGCTTCGGCTTGGCGGTCTTGAACCACCAGCCGATCAGCACCTGGGTGATGAAGATCGCCGTGAACAGGGAGGTGAGCACGCCCACGCTCAGCGTCCAGGCGAAGCCGCGCACGGGGCCGGAGCCGAACTGGAACATGATCGCCGCCGAGATCAGAGTCGTGACGTTGGCGTCCACGATCGAGACCAGCGCGCGGCGGAAACCGGAGTCGGCCGCGATCAGGGGCGTGCGCCCGGCCCGCTCCTCGTCGCGCATCCGCTCGTAGATCAGGACGTTAGCGTCCACCGCCACGGCCAGCGTCAGAATCAGCCCCGCCACCCCCGGCAGCGTCAGCGTCGCCTGGGTGGTGGTGAGCGTCGCGATCAGCAGCAGCACGTTCACGATCAGCGCGGCGGCCGCGAACAGGCCGAACAGGCCGTAGGCGAGCACGATGAAGACGATGATCGCCACGGCGCCTATGCCGAGCGAGATCGCGCCGGTCCGCACGGCGTCCGCGCCGAGCTCGGCGGAGACGGTGCGCTGCTCCTCCACGTTCAGGGGCGCCGGCAACGCGCCGGAGCGGAGCAGGAGCGCGAACTCGTTGGCGCTTTCCTGGGTGAAGTTGCCGGTGATCTGGCCGGTGCCGCCGGTGATCGCGCCCTGGATGACGGGGGCGGAGATCACCTTGTCGTCCAAGACGATGGCGAAACGCTTGCCGATGTTGTTCAGCGTCGTCTGGCCGAACACCCGCGAGCCGCGGCTGTTGAACCGGAAGCTGACCACCGGCGCGCCGGTCTGGCCGTCGAACGCCTGGCTGGCGGTGATCAGGTCCTCGCCGGAGACGAGCACGCGCTTCTGCAGCGTGTAGAGCTGCTGCGGGTTGTCCGCAGCCGGCAGCACCACGGCGCCGGGGGGCGCCGGGGCGCCGGGCGCCGCCGCAGGCGCGGTCTCGTCCAGCATCTGGAAGCCGAGCTTGGCGGTCTTGCCGATGACGCTCTTCAGCTTCTCCGGGTCGCTCTCGCCGGGCGCCTCCACGACGATCCGGTTGGTGCCCTGCCGCAGGATGGTGGGCTCGCGGGTGCCGAGCTGGTCGATCCGCTTGCGCACCACCTCGATGGTCTGGTCCACCGCCTTGGAGGCGTTGGCGGTGGCCGCCTCGGCGGCGGGGCGCAGCACCAGCGTCTGGTCGGGGCCGCGGGTAACGGCTAGGTCACGTCCGCCGACCGCGCCCTGCAGCGGCTGGGCCAGCTTGGCGAGCGCGGTCTGCGCGGCGTCCAGCCGGGCCGGGTCTGTGATGCGCACCTGCACGGCGTCGCCCACCACGCCCAGGCCGCTGAACGTCGTTCCCGCGGTCTGCAGCTCGCGCCGCGCGTCCTCGGTCAGGTTTGTCAGCCGCTGCTTCTGCAGCGCCGCGGTGTCCACCTCGAGCAACAGGTAGGAGCCGCCCTGCAGGTCGAGGCCCAGGTTCAGCCTCTGCTGGAGGAAGCCGGGCAGCGATGCGACCGTCGAGGCCGGAAGCAGGTTCGGGAGCGTGAAGACGATCCCGAAGAGCGTCGCCAGGACGACGAGCGTCACCTTCCAGCGGCTGAGCTTCAGCATGGTCTAGGCCGCGCTCACTTCTTCGCGACGGCGGCGGGCTTGGCGTCGTTGGCGGCGACGGGCTCGCCGCGGGTGCGCACCTCGCTGACCATCGCCTTCACGACCTTGACCACGGTGTTGGCGGCGATCTCCAGCTGCAGCTCTGCGTCCTCGACGCGGACCACCTTGCCGATCAGGCCGGAGTTCAGCACCACCGTGTCGCCACGCTTGATGGCGCCGACCATCGCCTGGTGCTTCTTCGCCCGCTGCTGCTGAGGGCGGATCAGCATGAAATACATCAGCCCCAGCATCACCACGAGCAGCGGCAGCGGTCCGGACAGGAACTCCAGCGGCGAGGCGGGTCCCGCGGGCGCTGGCGCCGTCGCCGTCTGGGCGTAGGCGGGGGTGGCGAACATGCTGACTCCGGAAGGCGCGTCGGGCGCGGGCCTGAGGGCCCGGCGGCGGAAGGGGGCGGAAACTATGCAGGCGGCCGCGGTTTGGCAATGCGGCGGGTGAGGAGCGCCCTAGCCTCGCCGCGGCAGGAGCGGCGCGGGGTCCACGGGCTTGGCGTTCTCCTCGGGCGTCGCGGCGAACCGGATCTCGAAGTGGAGTTCCGGCCGGGCGACGGCGCCGGTCTGCCCGACCTCCCCGACGACGTCGCCCTGGCGGACGGCCTGGCGCATGGCGACGCTGATCTTGGACAGGTGCCCGTAGGCGGTGACGTAGCCGCCCGCGTGCTTCACCAGCACCAGGTTGCCGAAGCCGGGGATCGCGCCCCCGGCGTAGACCACCTCGCCGGCCGCCGACGCCTTGACCGGGTCGCCGAGCGAGGCCGCAAGGTCCACCCCGTCGTTGCGCAGGCCCGAGCCCTTCGGCCCGAAGCCCGAGATCACCTCGCCGGAGACGGGCCAGGCGAAGCGCGGCTTCCCGCTCCCGTCCACGCCTCCCGTCAGTGCGACGGCGGGCAGGCTGGCGCGGGCGTAGTCCCGCCGCGCGGCGGCGGCGGCGGCGGCCTGCGCGTCCTGCGAGGTCCGGGCCGAGCGGTCCCTCGCGCGCCGACCCGATGCAGCGACCGGGCTGGACGCCCCAGCCCCGAACACCGAGGCGTAGGGGCGCGGCCCGGGGCTGTCGCCGACCGAGGCGGCGGCGAGGCGGTTGGTGGCGACGGGAGCCGACGGCGAGCCGGCGGTCGGCACGGAGACCGTTTCCGACGGCGCCGCCAGCGTGCTGCGGACGCGGCCCGGTCCCGGGGCGGACGGCAGGGAGGCCACCATCGATTCGGCGCTGACCTCCGGCGTGGACGGGGCTGCCGTCTTGGCC
>CAZZZR010000108.1:0-8430 GCA_964658605.1 uncultured Caulobacter sp.
CCGGCGGGATCACGAGGCGACGGCGCGCGTCCCCCCGCCAGCCTTTCCGAACCGGAAACCGACCGGACTGCGTCCGTCGGCCCGCGGCTCCACCCCTGACGGCCTGCGCCCCCGCGCGGCCGCCCATTGTGCGGGACTGTCCGGCGCCGCCCCCGACGCCGCCCCGCACGCCCCCGTCAGGCGTTCGTCTCGGGTCCCGCCGCGACGGCCGGCCCCGATAACAATAGGTTAGGCCCGCCCGACCGGCGGCGGCTTGGACGAACCGGACTCCGGCCGCGCCAGCCGCATCCTTTCGGCGTGGAGCCCCTGGAAGGACGCGCCCCAGGCCTTGAGCCGCTCGAGCTGGGCGACCCCCATCAGCGGTCGCTCCAGTTGGAGGTAGGCGGTGGGCGACATGCCCATGAAGTGGTGGAAGTCGCGCACGAAGTGGCTGTGGTCGAAGTAGGCGTCGTCCAGCACCTGGGTGAACGACGTGCCCGGCGCCGCCATCACCGCCTCCAGCGTGCGCATGAACCGCTGGCGACGCAGCAGGAGCTTCGGCGGGAAGCCGAACAGCCGCCGGCATAGCCGCAGCAGGTGTCGCGGCGAGATCGCCAGCGCCTGGGCGAAGACGTCGACCGTCGTCACCTCCGGATCGAGCAAGACGGCGTGCGCGCGCCGCAGGAGGTCGGGCGCGGGTGGTCGAGCCGCCACCTTGGCCTCGAAATAGGTGTCCAGGAGGTCCGCCTGCCGCGTGTCGTCCGTCTCGGCCGCGAGGGCGGCGTGCAATCCGCGCACGCAGGGCATGTGGTCTTCAAGCGGGCCCAGCCGGTGGCTCAGAGAGGCGGCCTCGAGGTCGAACAGGGTGGCGAAACCCAGCGGCAGGAGTCCCAGCCCGACCAGGCGGGAAGGCGAGTCGCCGACGACCTTGGCCGCACGGCGGGTCGGCCCGAACAGCGCGCAGGCGGGCACCTCGACCATCCCGCTCCCGACGTCGGAGCGCCAGCCGCCGTCGAGCAGGAAGCGCACGTTGGGCCATTCCGGGTGCAGCCAGTCGGTGACGGGCGGACCGCCCCCGGGCACGTCCACCCAGTAGTAGGTGGTGATGAAGGGGCGCAACGCGAGCGAGGGCTGCCTGTACCGCACGGCCCGCTCGGCCATCGTGTCACCACCTCCCAGTCCGTCGCCGCAAATCATCCTCGCAAACGGCAGTGGGCTCAAGCCTTTGCCGTTCCTTGCGCACGCTTGCGCACGGATGCTTGCGCGGGAAGCGCAAGTTCCGTCTGATGGAGCCATGCTGACGGTCCATCATCTCGAGAACTCCCGCTCGCAGCGCGTGCTCTGGCTGCTGGAGGAGCTGGACGTCCCTTACGTCGTGAAGCGCTACGACCGGGACGCCAAGACCATGCTGGCTCCGCCCGAGCTTCGCCGCCTGCATCCCTTGGGCAAGTCCCCGATGATCGAGGAGGACGGGCGCGTCTTCGCAGAGACCGGCGCGATCTTCGAGCGCATCCTGTCCAAGCACGGCGAGGGTCGGCTCTCGCCGCCCGCCGACACCGTCGAGCACGACCGCAACCAGTACTGGCTGCACTACGCCGAGGGTTCGGCGATGACGCCGCTCCTGCTCAAGCTGGTGTTCAGCGTCATGCCCGCGCGCGCCCCCGCCCTCATGCGCCCGCTGGTGAAGGGGGTCGCGGACCGGGCGCAGGCGGGGTTCGTCGATCCGCAGTTGAAGGCGCACATGGATTTCTGGGAGGGCGAGCTTGCCCAGCGCGAACACTTCGCCGGGAGCGAGTTCGGAGCGTCCGACATCATGATGAGCTTCCCGCTGGAGGCGGCCGCAGCGCGGGCGGGCCTGGCGCAGGACCGTCCCCACGCCATGGCCTGGCTGCAGCGCATGCACGCCCGCCCCGCCTACGCCCGCGCCCTGGGGCGCGGCGGGCCCTACGCCTACGCCTGAGCGCCCCGCGCAACCTTCGCCGTACTGCGCCGTTTCGGCGCCATGGTGCGCGCCTTCGTCCTCCTCATCCTCCTGGTGGCGGGCCTCGCCTGGCTCGCCGTCGCCGCGATCGGGCTGACTTTCAAGCTGATCGGCGCGCTGTTCTGGATCGTGCTGGCGCTGGGCGCCTATCTTCTGTGGAGCCGCAGCCGAAGCGCGCGTTGAGCGCTGCGCCTTGAAGTGGCGCCGGGGCCGCACCATAGTCTTCCGCCCCTGCGCCGGTCTTCCCCTGCGGACGCCGCCACCCCTTTCCTGCAACCCGCCAGATCGAGGCGGACCTTCAGAGTCTTCTGCCCTCCATGGAAAAAGTCCCGATGACCGCCGAGGGGTATGGCTCCCTCGACGAAGAACTGAAGCGTTTGAAGTCGCTTGAGCGTCCGGCGGTGATCGCGGCGATCTCGGAGGCCCGCAGCCACGGCGACCTGTCCGAGAACGCGGAATACCACGCCGCCAAGGAGCGGCAGGGCTGGATCGAGGGTCGCATCGCCGAGATCGAGGACAAGATCAGCCGCGCCCAGGTGATCGACGTCTCCAAGCTCTCCGGCAAGCAGGTGAAGTTCGGGGCCACCGTGACCGTCGTCGACGAGGACACCGAGGACGAGGCGCGCTACCAGATCGTCGGCGAACACGAGGCGGACGTGAAGCGCGGACGTCTGTCGCTGACCAGCCCGCTCGCGCGCGGTATGATCGGCAAGGAGCCGGGCGAGGTGGTCGAGGTGCAGACCCCGTCGGGCGTGAAGGGCTACGAGATCCTCAAGGTCGAGTGGATCTGACCAGGTCCACGGACGGGCCGGGAGCCCGTCTGCGCGTCTGGGTCGTCTCAGACGGGCGCACCGGCATCGAAGCCCAGGCGCTGGGCGTGGCGGAGGCGCTGGCCCGCCGCCGCGCCGCAGACATCGTGGTCAAGCGCGTGCTCTGGCGTCGCGCGCTGCGCCGTCTGCCTACCCGGCTGATCGCCTTCCCGCACCTCGCGCGCGATCCCTCCAGCGACGCCTTCGCACCGCCCTGGCCGGACGTGCTGATCGGCAACGGCAGGGCGGCCATCCCCTTTGCGATCGGCGTCCGCCGCTGGTCGCGGGGCGCCACCTTCGTTGTGCAGTTGCAGGACCCGCTCAGGCCGCCGCGCCTGTTCGACCTCGTGGCGCCGCCGCTGCACGATCGGCTGCAGGGTGCGGGCGTCTTCCCGATCCTGGGCGCGCCGAACCGGGTGACGTCCGAGCGTCTCGCGGATGAAGCGCTGAGGTTTCCGGCGCTGGCGGCCCTGCCGCGTCCGCGGGTAGCCCTCTTGGTAGGCGGCCGATCCCGAGCCTTCGATCTGCCCGCGCCGGTGGCCGAGCGGCTCGCCGGGCGGGTGGTCGAGGCGGCGCGCACGCTCGGGGGATCGGTGATGGCGAGCGTCTCGCGGCGCACGCCGCCGGCCGCGGCGGCCGCCGTGCGCGGGCGGCTGGACGGACCGGACGCGGTCGTGTGGGGCGGCGAGGGCGACAATCCCTACTTCGCCATGCTGGCGCTCGCGGACCACGTCGTGGTGACCCAGGATTCGGTGAACATGGCGACGGAGGCGGCGTTCACGGGACGCCCCGTCCACATCGCGCGAATCGTGGGCCGCCAGGCGCGCAAGGACCGCTTCTACGCCGAGCTTGCCGCCAGGGGGATCGCGCGTCCGTTCGACGGGAGCTTGCCGGTGTGGAGCTACCCCCCCCTCGACGAGACTTCGCGGCTCGCCGCCGAGATTGACCGTCGCGTTTCGGCGCGCGCCATTGACGCCGCGCCGCAGGGCAGGTGATTGGACCCTCGATCCCTCGGAGCGCCATGACGACCACGCCCCCTTCCTCGCCGCTCGCCGGACTGCGCGTGTTCGTGGTGGACGACGAGGCGCTCGTCGCGATGCTGCTGGAGGACATGCTCAGCGACCTGGGCTGCGTGGTGGTCGCGACGGCCGGCCGCGTCGACCAGGCGCTGGAGATGCTGGGCGACCCGGCGACCGCCTTCGACCTGGCCGTGCTGGACGTCAACGTCGCCGGCGAATCCATCCTCCCCGTCGCCGCGGCGGTGGAGGCGCGGGGCGCATCGATGGTCTTCGCGACGGGCTACGGCCAGAGCGGCGTTCCCGCGCCCTTCCGGGACCGACCGACGCTCCAGAAGCCCTTCGGCTTCAACGAGGTGGCCGATCGGCTGGTCCAGGCGGCCGCCCGGCGCAGCGACGTCGCCCGCGCGGACTTCCAAGGAAAAGCGGAGACCTAACAAAGGTTGGCGACGCCGGGCGCGGCTCAGGCGACGAAATGATGAACGGCGCTGCGGCCGGCCGCGCCGCGGCCTTCCGCCCGGCGGCGGAGGGGGATGCTGGGCGGCATGCGGAATCCTTTGGCGACGAAATTGTCGCGGGTCGCACGTCTGCAAATCGAAGATCAGCAGCTCCTCGATCGGCTGGTCAGCCGCCCGACGAGATTTGAGTCCGGGCGCAACATCGTCGGCCAGGGTGAACCGCCGGAGCATGTGAACCTCGTCGTCTCGGGCTGGGTGTGCCGGTACAAGATCCTGGCCGACGGCCAGCGGCAGATCATGGCGCTGATGCTGCCGGGCGACGTGTGCGACCTGAACGCCTTCGTGCTCGGCGCGATGGATCACAGCCTCGCCGCCGTCGGGCCGGCGGAGGTGGCGCTCGTGCCGCGCCGCGAGGTCGCCTTCATCCTCGATGCGCGCCCCGCTCTCGCGGCGGCGCTCTGGTGGACCGCGCTGCAGAACGAGGCGATCCTGCGCGAATGGATCATCAATCTCGGTCGCCGCGACGCCTACCGCCGGGCCGCCCACCTGTTCTACGAACTCTACGCGCGCCTGTCGGCGGCGGGCGTGGCGGTCGACGGGCCGGGCTTCGACTTCCCCTTGACCCAGACGGACCTGTCCGACGCGCTCGGGCTTTCGGTGGTGCATGTCAATCGCGTGCTGCAGCGGCTGCGCGAGGAGGAGCTGATCGTCCTCAAGCGTGGACGCCTCTCCATCCCGGACCCGGGCGCACTGGCCGACGCGGCGGATTTCGACCCGAGCTATCTGCATCTGGGAGAGCAGGGAGGCGCCAGCGGGGTGGACCCAGATCGGCCTGTGAATAACCTATGGTAGCGCTTGGCGGGCGGGGATGTGCTTAAGCTGCGGCCATGAGCGGGAGAGCCGAGAGCCAGGTGTTCGACAAGGCGGTCCGCGACCTGATGCGCATGGGTCTGTCGGACGACGCCATCGCGCGCCGCACCGGCCTGAGCCTGATCGCGCTCCTGGAGATGCGCGCTGCGGCCGCCGTGGAAGATCGGAGCCCTTCGCCGCGGCGGAGCGGAAGCGGCGCCCCCGGCTAGACGCTGCCGAGCGTCTTCAGTCGCGCCTTCGGGTGCACCTCGTTCTGGCTCATCACCACCGTCTGCCCCCGGAACCGCTCGATGATCGAGCGCACATAGGGACGAACCTGGGGGCTGGTCAGCAGCACGGGCGTGTCGCCCAGCTGGGCCGCGCGTTCGAAGCTGTCGCGCACGCCGCGGATGAAGTCGGTGAGGCGCGAGGGGGCCAGCGCGAGCTGCTTCTCCTCGCCCGGTCCGATCAGGGCGTCGGCGAAGGCCGCCTCCCAGTCGGGGGAAAGGGTGACGATTGGAAGCGAGCCGTCCTCGCCGCGGTTGGCGAAGCAGAGTTGGCGGGCGAGCCGCTGGCGCACGTGTTCGGTGATGGTGGTGACGCTGGTGGAGTGCGGCGCTATCTCGCCGATCGCCTCCAGGATGCCGGGCAGGTCCCGGATCGAGACCCGCTCCTTCAGCAACGCCTGCAGCACCCGCTGCACCGTGGCCGCGGGCACGACGGAGGGGATCATGTCGTCGGCCAGCTTCTTCTGGTCGGCCGGCAGCTCCTTCAGGAGCTTCTGCACCTCCGCATAGCCGAGGAGGTCGGGCATGGCGTCCTTCAGGATCTCGGTCAGGTGGGTGGTCAAGACCGTCGCGGGGTCGACGATGGTGTAGCCGCGGAACGTGGCCTCCTCGCGCAGGCTCTCGTCGATCCAGGTGGCGGGGAGGCCGAAGGCCGGCTCCTTCATGTGCTCGCCCGGCAGCTGCACCTGGCCGCCGGCGGGGTCCATGGCCATCAGCGAGCCGACGCGCACCTCGCCTGACCCGGCCTCCATCTCCTTGATGCAGATGCGGTAGCCGGGGTTGGGCAGGCGCATGTTGTCCAGGATGCGCACCTGCGGCGTGACGAAGCCGTAGTCGGCAGCGAGCGTGCGGCGCAGCGCCTTGATCTGGTCGGTGAGCTTGCGGCCCGCCACGTCGTTGATCAGCACGAGGAGGCCGTAGCCCAGCTCGATCTTCACCTCGTCGATGGCCAGGGAGGCGGTGATCGGCTCCTCGACCGGCTCGGCCTTGGCGTCGGCGTTCAGCGCCTCGACCACCGCGGGCTTCCTGGCCGTGCGCCACGCCAGCATCCCCGCGCCCAGAGAAATGGCGGCGAAGGGGATCAGCGGCATCCCCGGCACCACGCCGATCACGCCCGCCGCGGCCGACACCATGCCCAGGCTCACCGGGTTGGTGGCCAGCTGGCTGACGATCGCCTTGTCGGCCGAGCCCTCGACCCCCGCCTTGGAGACCAGGAAGCCCGCCGCGATCGAGATCACCAGCGCGGGCACCTGGCTCACCAGCCCCTCGCCGATGGTCAGCACCGTGTAGCTCGACGCCGCCTGGGCGAAGCTGATGTGGTGCTGGGCCACACCGATCAGCATGCCGCCGACGATGTTGATGCCGGTGATGATCAGCCCGGCCATGGCGTCGCCGCGCACGAACTTCGACGCGCCGTCCATGGAGCCGAAGAAGGTCGACTCCTGCTCGACCTCCTTGCGCCGCTTCTTGGCGGTGTCCTGATCGATCAGGCCGGAGGACAGATCGGCGTCGATGGCCATCTGCTTGCCGGGCATGGAGTCCAGCGTGAACCGCGCGGCCACCTCGGCGATGCGGCTCGAACCCTTGGTGATGACGACGAAGTTCACGATCACCAGGATGATGAAGACGATCACCCCGATGACGAAGTTGCCGTTCATCATCAGCCGCCCGAACGCCTGGATGACGTGGCCAGCCGGATCGCCCCCCTCGTGCCCGTGGCTGAGGATCAGGCGGGTGGAGGCGATGTTCAGCCCCAGCCGGTAGAGGGTCGTGACCAGGAGCACCGTCGGGAAGGCGGTGAACTCCAGCGGTTTCTTGATCAGCAGCGCCGTCATTAGGATCAGCACCGAGACGGTGAGGCTGATGGCGATGAGCAGGTCGATCAGGATCGCCGGGATCGGCAGCACTAGCAGCAGCACGACCCCAATGACGCCGAGCGCCATCGCCACCTCGCCCCGCGCCACCCAGCCGTAGACCTCACGCAAGGTCGGTGTGGGACGGCGGGGGGATGGAAGCGCTAGGTCAGCCACCGTGAGACGCTCGGCCGCACGGTTCAGTCGCTGGGACCGGCGTCACTATCCCAATCGCAGATGAGCGGACGGGGTGATGCTGAACTCGCGTGAGGTGATCAGACGGCTGGAGGACGCAGGCTGGCGGCTGGCGCGCGTCAAGGGCGATCACCACCAGTTCAAGCACCCCGAGCGTCCAGGCCTCGTCACCGTCATCCATCCTGCTCGTGACTTCGCCATCAAGACGCTGATCAGCATGGAGAAGCAGAGCGGGGTGAAACTGCGGGACTGATCGGCTATCCTGCACCCCATGCAACGCTACGTCTTCGCCGGCTCGGTCGAGCGCGTACCCAGCGGCGGGTACAGTTTGTTCTTCGAGGACTTGTCCGGATGCATCACGGCGGCCGCGGATATGGCCAGCCTCGCGGCCATGGCTCGGGAGGCGTTGGAACTGCATCTTGAGGGAATGATTGCGGAAGGCCTGCCCATTCCGGCGCCCACGCCGCCGGAGCAGCTGCCCGCCGATCCGCAGTCCGACATCGTGGCGACCTTGATGGTCGAGGCCATTCCCGTCGGCGCCGAAGAAGTGGTCATTCGTCTGCCGGAGGATGTCCTCAAGCGCGCGGACGCCGATGCGGTGGCGAGCGGGCGAACGAGGGCCGGCGTCATCGCAGACCGCGTCGAAAAGGTCTTCGCCGCCGAGTGACCTACGCCGCATAGGCCCCCGCCCCCGCCACGCCCGTCTGCGGCGGCGCGACCGACACACCTGCGGCGCTGTACTCGTTCAGCTTGTTGCGCAGCGTGCGGATGGAGATGCCCAGGATCACCGCGGCGTGGGTGCGGTTGCCGAAGCAGTGGTCGAGCGTGTCGAGGATCAGCTGCTGCTCGACCTCGGCCACCGTCTTGCCCACGAGCCCGCCCGTGGCCGCGACCTGCGCGGCGTAACCGGCGGTGTGGACGGCGCGGGTGGCGATGGCGGTGGCGGCGTCGGGCGGGGTCATGGGCGCGCCGTCGGGGGTGCGCACGGCGTCCGCCTCGATCT
>CAZZZR010000109.1:0-8372 GCA_964658605.1 uncultured Caulobacter sp.
ATGAAGGCGCAGATGAAATACGCCGATCGCCGCCTCTCGCCCGCCGTGGTGATGCTGGGCGACGACGAGATCGCCGCGGGCGCGGTGACGGTGAAGGACCTGGACCTCGGGCGCGCCTCCGCCTCGGCGCTCGCCGACAACGCCGCCTGGAAGGCCGAGCGCCCCGGCCAGGCCACCATCCCTCGCGCCGAGCTCTTGGCCTTCGTGCGCCGGATCGTGGACGCGGCCTAAGGCGATGACCCCCGTCCCATGACTTTGGCCCCCGAACCCGTGCCGCTGGACGTGCTCGCCCGCGTGCGCGCGCCCTTCGCCGCGTTCGGCGAGGCTGCCGGGGCGGAGTGGACCGACGCGCCCACGCTCCAGCCGCTGGCGCTGCTGCTCGACCTCGCGGGCGAGGCGATGCGACCGCGGCTGTTCGGCGTCACGGGCGAGGGGGGCGAGGAGCTGGCGCTGCGGCCTGACTTCACCCTGCCGCTGGTGCGCGCCCACATCGCCCAGGCGCAGGGCGGCGGGCCCAAGGCGGCGCGCTGGCTCTACGAAGGCGCGGCCTTCCGCGTGGCGCCCGCGGGCTCCGGCCGCTCCAGCGAGTTCCTGCAGGTGGGCGTCGAGGCCTACGGCGGCGACGGCGACCCGGCGGAGGAGGACGCGCGCATCGTCGGCCTCGCCTGGGCCGCCTCCGTGGCGGGCGGGCGAAGCGACCTGTCGGTGATCTTCGGCGACGTGGCGCTGTTCGCGGGTTTCCTGCGGGCGATCGGCCTGCCGGAAGGGGTGAGAGCGCGGCTGGCGCGCGCCTTCGCGGGCGGGCGGCCCATGGCGGCGGAGCTGGCGCGGCTGGGCGCCGCCCCGGCGCCGGCGACCGACGGCGGCGGGCGGCTCGCGCGCCTCCTCACCGACCTGCCGGAGGCGGAGGCGACGGGCGTTCTGGAGGAGCTGTGGCGGCTGGCCGGCATCCAGCCCGTGGGCGGCCGCGGCGCCGCCGAGATCGTGCACCGTCTGGTGGAGCGCGCCGCCGACGACGCGGCGCCCCGCCTCGGCGCCGACGAGACCGACCTGATCGCCCGCTACCTCGCCGTCTCCGCCGCTCCGGCCGCGGCGCTGGACCAGGTGCAGTCCCTGGCGGAGGACGCGGGCGGGGGGCTCGACCCGCTGATGGACGCTTGGCGCCGCCGCCTCCTGGCTTTGGAGTCGGCGGGCGTGCCCGCGGACGCCCTGACGCTCGCGCCCGGCTTCGTGCGGCCGTTCGGCTACTACGACGGCGTGCTGTTCGAGGTGCGGAGCGCCGGCCTCCCGGCGGACGCGCAGGTCGCCGCGGGCGGGCGCTACGACGGGCTGGTCGCTCGGTTGGGCGGCGAACCCACGCCCGCGGTCGGCTGCATGGTCCGCCCGGGCCGCGCCTGGGCCGACGCGCCCCTCCCGACGGGGGTCCCGCGATGAGCCTCGTCCTGGCGCTGCCGTCCAAGGGGCGGCTGAAGGAGCAGGCGGAGGCCTGGCTCGCCGACTGCGGGTTCCGGCTCGTGGTCGAGGGCGGCGACCGCGGCTATCGCGCGGCGCTCGACGGGCTTCCCGCCGCGGAGGTGCGGCTGCTGTCCGCCGCCGACATCGCCGCCAGCCTCGACGCCGGGGACGTGCATCTCGGCGTCACCGGCGAGGACCTGCTGCGCGAGCGGGGCGAGGCGCTGGACTCCCGTGTCGTGTTGCTGCGCGCTCTGGGCTTCGGCCGCGCCGACCTCGTGGTCGCCGCGCCGCAGAGCTGGATCGACGTCGAGACCATGGCCGACGTGGCCGACGTGGCGCACCTCTACCTCGCGCGCACGGGCCGGCGGCTGCGGGTGACGACGAAATACGCCGCCCAGACGCGCGCCTTCTTCGCCCGCCACGGCATCGGCGAATACCGCATCGTCGACA
The DNA here is from genome assembly GCA_964658605.1 of uncultured Caulobacter sp. Lineage (GTDB taxonomy): Bacteria > Pseudomonadota > Alphaproteobacteria > Caulobacterales > Caulobacteraceae > JASLDZ01. The sequence goes on from CAZZZR010000109.1 coordinate 1,906, forward strand.
GCCTGGGCGCCACCGAGGGGGCGCCCGCCGCCGGCCAGGCGGAACTGGTGGTCGACATCACCACGACCGGCGCGACGCTCGCCGCCAACAACCTGAAGGTCGTCGGCGACGGTGTGATGCTGAAGAGCGAGGCGCAGCTCGCCGCCAGCCTGCAGGGGGGCTGGTCGCGCGAGACGCTGGCGATCGCGCGGCGCCTCTTGAGCGTGGCCGAGGCGCGGGCGCGCGCCAAGGGCGTGGCGCAGGTGCGCTGGCCCGCGGCCCAGGCCGCCATGGCGCATGAGGCCGCCGCGCCTTTCGCACAGGCCGGGCGCGTGGCGGGCGACAACCTCCTCGTCAGGTCCGAGGCGCTGTTCGATCTGGCGACCGCCCTGGCGGGCGCAGGCGTCGGTCCCGTCACCGTTACCCGCCCGGACTACGTGTTCGAGCCTGACTGCCCGGCCGCCGACGCGCTTGCGGACCGCCTGAGGCTTTGACGTCCTCGCCTCAGCGCGCGGGCGGCAGGATGCGGTAGATCTGAAGGCCCGCGTCGGGCTCGCTGATCGGGGCGAGCCAGGCGGGATACATGCCCTTGTCGAGCCGCGCCTGCAGGCTGTCGGCGGCGATGTGGTCGCGGTCGGCGTGGCGGGCGTGGACGGGGCATTCCAGCACGTAGCCTGCGTGGAGCGCCCGCGCCTTCGCCTGCGCCCCGCCCGGCGCGTCGCCGTCGGCGGGAGCGATCATCACGCCCCGCGCGCGCAGGATGCCCACGCTCATCCGGTGGTAGGGCGCGCTCATCGCGGAGCTGGGGGTATGAGCGAGCACGAAGGGGCCGAGGTCGACCTCGCTGAGCACGACGCCGGCGGGGGCCTTGGCCAGCGGGGCGTAGCTGGCGGCGTCGAAGCAGGTATCCGGGGGGCTGGGCTTGCCGGGCTTGCGATGCGCGCGCAGGCGCTCGCCGTTGACCATCAGCGCCGCCGCCGCCGCCAGCGGCAGCGCCAACGCCGCGAACCCGATAGCCCCCCTCACGCCGGACCGCCGCACGCGCAGGGCCGCCGCCGCGACCAGGAGCACGGCAAGGGCGCCGATCGTCCATTGCAGCGGCGACGACAGCGGCAGGGAGCCCGAACCCGTGGCCGTCAGGATCAGTCCGGTCAGCAGCACGGGCGCGAACAGGGCGCCGAGGCCGATCGCGGCCGGCGCGTGCAGCCGAGGCAGCCGCACGGCGGCCTCCGCCGCCGCCACGGCGAGGGACGCCACGGCGAACCACTCCAGGTAGCTGCGCATCCGGATGGCGCTGAAGCCTGCGAGCGCGCCCAGCGCCAGCATGAGCCCCAGGATCAGCCACGCCGGGTCGCGACGACGGGCGGGCACCAGCCCCAGGCTCGCCCAGGCGGCGACGCCCATGATCGCGCCGACGGTGACGGTCACGGCCTCCGAGCGGTCGGTCTTCCACATCTGGCGGACCGACTTCACCTCGTTGACATGGTCCAGCCAGAAGGGGCGAATGGCGGGGTTCACGTCGGCGAAGGGACCGTGGACGCAGTTGGGGTCGAGCCGCAGGTAGACCGCCAGCGACACGCCCCCGGCCGCCGCCAGCGCCGCCAGCCTCCACGTCCAACTGCGGGCTCCCGTGGCGATCGCGGCCAGCGCCAGCAGGAGGCCGCCGGAAACGGCGCCGAGCAGCAGGTTCCAGCCCAGCGCGTCGCAGGCGGGCGCCGTCCAGCGGACCGGCGGCGTCTGGGCCAGGAAGGCGAGCGCCGTGGCCGCCGCCAAGGACACGCCGTAGGCTTCCGTGCGCCGCGCCTCGCTTCGATCGAACAGGAAGCGCAGGCCCATGGCGGCCGCCAGCCCGGCGTCGAACAGGAGCGCCTCGAGCCCGATCGCCAGCCCGAGCCCCGTCGCCACGCCGCAGACGACCGCGCCCCTGCGCGAGGGGCCGCGCATCATGGCTCCAGCCACTGCGATCATGGCCAGCACGATCTGGGCGTCGTGGTGGTCCACCCGGCCCGGCCGGAACTGGATCATCAACTGGCCGACCCCGACCACGACCAGAGCGCCCGCCGCGAGGATCGCGGGGGTGCGGAGCCGGGCGCCCCGCTCGCCCGTGCCCGCCAGGCTCGACGTCGCCTGGAAGGCGGCCGCGACGCCCGGGAAGACCCACAGGATGGGCCACACGATCCGCGTCGCCGTCTCCGCCCGGGCGGGCGACATCACGAGGCGGAACGTCCAGGTGAGCAGCGCCAGGCCGCCGTCAAGCAGGCGCGACCAGTGCATCCACACGCCCTCGGGCGGCTGGAAGCGCCAGATCTTCTGGTCGAACCAGCCGCGCCCGGCCATCAGGTCGCGCATCATCACCAGCCGGGTGGCGTCGTCGGTGTCGCCCAGCGTCACGCCGAGGTCGTGGCCGCCCCATCCCCACACGAAGGCGGCGACCAGGAGGGTGACGGCGAAGGCGGCGATCAGGCGCGCGCGCAGGCTCGACAGGTCAGGAACTCGAAGGCGCAATCTGAAGGGCTCGCACGCGACCGGGAGAAGGGCGGCCCGCTATGGACCGCTTGGCGCCGCCTTGTCGCGGCCCGGTTCGGCGCGAGCGACTGCGGCATCGGCGCGCAGGGCCGCTAGGGGTTCGCTCACAAATCCGTGTTCTCCTGGCGGCACGGGCGCTATAGGGAGCGCTCCGCCCCGCCTCGCCGCCCGACCCGAAGGACGCCTCGCGCTTGCCCGACGCTTCGCCCCTCCGCCGCCTCGCCGAGCGCCTCCCGATGGGGCTGGTGCGCTTCCTGGCCGTCGGCGTGGTCGGATTGGCGACCAACATCGGGCTGCTGCTCGCTTTGGAGCGGGGAGGGCTGCCCCTGTGGGCGGCGCTGGCGCTGTCGCTGCTGGCGGCGACGCTCGTGACCTGGGTGCTGAATCGGCGCCACACCTTCTCCGCCAGCGGCCGGGCCGCCCATCACGAGGCGATGCGCTACTTCGGCGTGGCCCTGGTGGCGCAGAGCGTGAGCTACGCCACGACGCTGGCCATGGCCGACCTCCTGCCGCGCGTGCCGCACGGCGCCTGCGCCTTCGTGGGCGCGGTGGTCGCCACGCTGTTCTCCTACACCGGCCAGCGCTTCTTCACCTTCGCGCCGGACGCGGCCGCCGTCGGCGCCGAGCCGACCGCTGACTGACGTCCCTAGAGACCCCGCACACATGCCAGACGCCGACGTCGTGATCGTGGGCGCGGGGCCCGCGGGCCTCACCGCCGGCTACCTGCTCGCCAAGGCGGGCCAGCGCGTGACGATCGTCGAGCGCGACCCGGTCTACGTCGGCGGCATCAGCCGCACCGTGCGCTACAAGGGCTTCCACTTCGACATCGGCGGCCACCGCTTCTTCTCGAAGGCCAAGGAGGTCGTAGACCTCTGGAACGAGATCCTGCCGGACGACTTCATCGACCGGCCGCGGCTGTCGCGCATCTACTACGGCGGCAAATACTACGCCTATCCCCTGCGGGCGTTCGAGGCGCTGAAGAACCTCGGCGTCTTCACCGCCTCCCTCTGCATGGCGAGCTACGCCTGGGCCAAGGCGACGCCGATCGCCGATCCCCGCACCTTCCACCAGTGGGTGCGCAACCAGTTCGGCGAAAAGCTGTTCTCGATCTTCTTCAAGACCTACACCGAGAAGGTGTGGGGGATGAGCTGCGACGAGATCAGCTCGGACTGGGCCGCGCAGCGGATCAAAGGGCTCAGCCTCTCGGCCGCGGTGATCGACGGGGTGAAGCGTTCGCTCGGGATCAAGGCCAAGCCCTCGGCGCAGCTGGGCGAGCAGGGCGGCGTGAAGACGCTGATCGAGAGCTTCCGCTACCCTCGCCAAGGCCCCGGCATGATGTGGGAGGCGGCGCGCGACAAGATCACGGCCATTGGCGGTGACATCCGCATGGGTCGCGAGATGAAGACGCTGGAGTGGGACGCGGCGCGCGCGTTGTGGACGCTGACGGTCACGACCTCCGACGGCGCGACCGAGACGATCACCGCCTCGCACGCGATCTCCTCGGCGCCGATCACCGAACTGGCGGCGGCGCTGAGGCCCGCGCTGAAGGCCAAGGTGAACGCCGACGCGCTGAAATACCGCGACTTTATCACCGTGGCGCTCATCACCAAGGTCGAGAATACGCGGTCTTTCCCCGATAACTGGATCTACATCCACGACCCCAGCGTGAAGGTCGGGCGCATCCAGAACTTCCTGTCGTGGTCGCCGGAGCTGGCGCCCGCGGGCTACGCGTGCCTGGGCCTCGAGTACTTCTGCTTCGAGGGCGACGGGCTATGGACCTCGCCCGACGCGGACCTGATCGCGCTGGCCAAGGCGGAGATCGGCAAGATCGGCCTGATCCGTCCGGAGGACGTCACCGACGCCTCGGTGGTGCGCCAGCCCAAGGCCTACCCGGTCTATGACGACGCCTACGCCGCCAACGTGGAGGCGGTGCGCGCCGAGGTGGAGGCGAACTACCCGACCCTGCACCTCGTCGGCCGCAACGGCATGCACAAGTACAACAACCAGGACCACGCCATGATGACCGCCATGCTCACGGCGGAGAACATCCTGGTCGGCGCGCGCAAGTACGACGTCTGGGCGGTGAACGAGGACGCCGAATACACCGAGAGCGGCTACTCCGGCGCCGAGAGCGCGCTGAAGAGCGAGCGGCTGGTGCCGCGCAAGGTCGCCGCCTAGCCCACGCGCGATCGCCGGCGGATGTCCGGATCGGTCGGAAGAATGTCCTGAGCGACAGGGCCGCCCGCGGCTAGGCTGCGTCCATGGAACAGCGCGCGGCCCGACGCATCGGCCTGATCGGTTTCGACCGTGTCGCCGGCATCGACCTGGTCGGCGTGTTGGACGCCTTCTACATCGCGTCCCGGCTCAGCGCGCCCGGGTCCCCCTCGTACGAGACCGTGGTGATCGGGTTGACCGACGCGCCGTTCCGCTCGGAGTCGGGCCTGCGGATGTCGCCCGACGTGGCGATGGCCGACGCGCCGCCGCTGGACACCGTGGTCGTACCCGGCGGCGACGGCCTGCGGCGCCCGGAGGTCCAGGCGGACGTCGGGGCGTGGCTGCGGACGCGGCGGGGCGAGGTGCGCCGCTTCGTCTCCGTCTGCACCGGCGCCTACGGCCTGGCCGCCAGCGGCCTGCTCGACGGGCGGCGCGCGACCACCCACTGGCGCCACGCCGCCCACGCCGCGCGGAGCTTCCCCGCCGTGCGCTTCGAGCCGGACGCGATCTTCGTCAAGGACGGCCCCTGCTACAGCTCGGCCGGCATGACCGCGGGCATCGACTTGGCGCTGGCGCTGGTGGAGGAGGACCATGGTCCCGCCGCAGCGCTGGCCGTCGCCCGCCAGCTGGTCGTCTACATGAAGCGCGCGGGCGGCCAGCTGCAGTATTCCGAGCCGTTACGCTCGCAGACCCGCGCCGGCGACCGCTTCGCCGACCTCGTGGCGCTGATGCTCGGCGACCTAGGCCGGGACTGGACGGTGGCCGCCATGGCGCAGGCCGCGGGCCTGGGTGAGCGGCAGTTCGCGCGCCGCTTCAACGCCGCCTTCGCACAGCCTCCCGCCGCCTTCCTGACCGGGCTGCGGCTGGACGAGGCCCGACTGCGGCTGGCTTCGGGCCGAGACGGGCTGGCGCGGATCGCTCATGCCGTCGGCTTCGGGAGCGACGATGCCTTCCGCCGCGCCTTCGAGCGCCGGTTCGGTCTCACGCCTGGCGCCTACCGCGCACGCTTCGCCTCGCACGAGCCCCCCGCTTCGGAGACCGACCATGCCGCTTCCCACCGCCTCTAGGGCCACCCTCGCGGCCATCGGCGTAGGCGCGCTCCTGGGCGTGGCCGCGCTCGCGGGCGCCGCGGAGCCCTCCGCGCCCGACAGTCCTCGCTACGATGCGGCCGGCCGGCTGGAGCGCCCCGCCGACTACCGAGAGTGGGTGTTCCTGAGCTCGGGGACCGACATGAGCTACAGCGTCCTGCCGGCGATGGCGGGCGGGCATATGTTCGACAACGTCTTCGTCCCGCGTGCCGCCTACGCCGCCTTCAAGCGAGACGGGGTGTGGCCGCAGGGCACGGTCTTGATGCTGGAGAACCGCGGCGGCGCGACCAAGGGCTCGATCAACAGGCGCGGCCTCTACCAGACCGGCGAGGTGATGGGGCTGGAGGCGCACGTGAAGGATGCGCGCTTCAAGGGGGGCTGGGCCTTCTTCGGCTTCGACGGCGACAAGCCCGCGGCGCAGATCCCCTATACCGCCGCCTGCTATAGCTGCCACCAGGCCCATGCGGCGGCCGACACGACCTTCGTGCAGTTCTACCCGACGCTGCTGCCGGTTGCGAAGGCGAAGGGCACGCTCAGCCCGGCCTATCTGCACGACCCGGATCCGGTGGCGGCGAGCCAGTGACACGGCCGACGGCCGGCGAAAGCGCGCCCTACTGCGCCGCGTCCTCCATCTCCTTGGCCAACGCGTCGTAGAACTTC
>CAZZZR010000110.1:0-8289 GCA_964658605.1 uncultured Caulobacter sp.
CGTCCCCGCCCGCAGGGGGACGAGCGACGGAGGCGCCGGCCGCCGCCGCCGCCGCCGGCGACCCCGAGGCCCTGGTCGCCGCCGCCCGCGCCTTCTTCCCCGGCCCCTCTCCCGCCGTGGTGCTCGACGGGATCGCCCCCGCCCGGCTCGTGGTGGTGGGCGACGCGCCGTGCCCGGAGGACGAGGCGGAAGGGCGGCCGTTCGCGGGACCGCGGGGAGCCCTGATGCGCGCGCTGCTCGCCGCGGCGGGGCTCGGCGACGGCGTGCTGTGGATCAACACCGTCTTCCGGCGGACCCAGGGCGGCGCGGACCCGACCGCCGAGCAGCAGGCCCTTGCGGCGCCCTTCATCGCGCGCGCCATAGCGCTCGCCCGACCTTCCGCGGCGCTCCTGCTCGGCGGCTGCGCGGTGCGCGGGGCGACAGGCGATCCGACGCCGATCCTCAGGCTGCGCGGGAGCTTCCTGGACTGGACGCCCCCCGGCGCGGCGCCGCTTCCGGCCCTCGCCACGCTGGGGCCCGACTTCCTGCTCAAGCACCCGGCGATGAAGAAGCAGGCCTGGGCTGACGTTTTGTCGCTTGCGTTTCGACTCGATCAAAAGGGTTCCACGGGCTAGAGAACGGGTCCCTTCAACGGCGCAGGACCGCTCGCCGACCGCTTACACCGCCTCCCGGGGTGGTCAGGTCGAGACCGACGCGGCGCTCACCGGATGCGATTTCCCCGCTCCCTCGTTCGCTTCGGCGCCCTCGCCGCCACCCTTGCGGCGGTCGTCGGCGCCCCCCTCGCGGCTCATGCGGGGGACAAGGGCGGAGCGGGAGCGGAGGCGGCGCGGGCCGCCTATTTCGCCGGCGACGTGCAGGGGGCGCTCGACAAGGCCAAGGCCGCGGGCGAGCACTGGATCAACGGCCTGGCCGCCTTCCGCCTGAAGCAATACGCCGACGCCGAGGCCGCCTTCGACCGCGCCGCGCATGACGCCAAGGCCCCCGAGACGGCCCGCGCCGCCTCCGCCTACTGGGCCTCCCGCGCCGCCGCCGCCGCCGGGCACGAGGCCAAGGCCGCGGAGGACCTGAAGCTCGCCGCCGCCTCGCCCCACACCTTCTACGGCATGATCGCCGAGCGGAAGCTGAAGCTGGACGCGGGTGCCGACATCTCGCCCGGTGCGCGGCCCAAGGGCTTCCTCGCCGCCTTCCCGACTCCCACCCTGACCCCCGACGGCGGCTTCACGGTGGAGAAGGCGCTCGTCTACGCCATCGTGCGGCAGGAGAGCCGGTTCCGCGCCGACGCGCAGGGCGGCTCGGCCCTGGGCCTGATGCAGATCACCCCCGGCACGGCCGCGCGACTCGGCGGCTCCAAGGCGGCGCTGAAGGATCCCGGCGCGAACCTGAAGATCGGCCAGACCTACATCGCCAAGCTGCTCGGCGGCGCCAAGGGCGACGTGATGCGCGCACTGGCCGGCTGGAACACCGGGTCGGTCAAGAAGACGGGCTTGGAGGACAGCCTGCTGGCCATGGAGTCCACCCCCGGCGCCTCGACCCGCAGCTTCGTGCAGAACGTGATGGTCGCCTACTGGAACTACCAGCACATCTTCGGCGGCGGCTCGGACTCGCTCGACGCGGCCGCCCGCGGCAAGCCCATGGCCGTCGCCGCGCTGAACTAGGCTGAGCTAGAGCGCGTACTCGACGTAGAGGCCGTCCGGGCTGTCCTTGGCGGCGGCCAGGAAGGCCGCGTCCGTGGTCAGCGCCTGGCCGTCCGGGCTTTGTCCCGCCGCGGCGTCGCCCCGCATGACCCGGCCCTGGGTGATCTGCAGCAGCCGGGTCAGGAGCGGGGGGAAGGGCATGTTCCAGCCGCCGCCCTGCGCGCGCGCGTCGGTCTCGACCACCGGGATGAAGGCGGCGAGGTTCGGGTGGGTCATCCGCTCCAGCCCCTGCGCGTCGAGGGTGGCGTTGTGGCTGGCGTGGTGGCCGACCTTGTAGACGACGACCCGAGGCAGGATGTCGGCGAGCGCCCGGGGCGGGGCGGACGGGTCGTCAGGATCGGGATAGGGCTGGTCGCTCCACGACAGCCAGTTGCCCACCTGCGCGTCGGCCGTGAACAGCAGCACGTCGCCGCCCGGGCGCTCGAAGGCCAGGGCGAGGCTGGTGTTGTTGGTGTTCGAGTCGAGCTTCAGCGCCAGCGCGCCCGCGCCCTGCAGCCAATCCGAGTCGATGCGCCGCCACGGCGGCCCGTCCCCGTAGACGTGGGTGATCCAGGCGGCCGCGGAGTCGGGCGGAGCGGGAGGGGCCGGCGGCCCGGCGGCGGCGGTAAAGTCCGGCAGCGGGTGGTTGTAGCGGGCGGGGAACGGCAGGTCGCCGCCTCCGTCCGGCGAACCTGAAGGGTCGAGCACCGCCAGCAGGTGGTCGGCCAGGCTCAGGCCGTCGCCGCCCATGTACGTCTCCTTGGCGTCTCCGGCCGAAGGCAGCGTCTTGAACAGCCGCGCCTCGCTGCGGGGCGGCCCGAGCACATAGGCGCGCAGCGGCGTCGCGCCCGGCGTCGGCAGCACCCGGCCGGGCTGCAGGTAGGCGACCGAACCCGCCGTCTTCTTGATCGCCTCCAGGATGTCGCGCGTCGTCCTAGGGCTGCCGGCCGCACCGAGGCCCTCGGAGACCGGGCCGATGAAGTTCTCCAGCCCGGCGGTCACGTCCGCCACGCCCGCGACGCCGCGCCGAGCCATTTGCGCCGCCGCCTGCGCCGCCGCGGCCACCGCCGCCTTGCCCTTGTCGAAGCGCGCGCGAAGTCCCTGCGCCTGGGCGTCCTGCGGGTCCTCGGTCCAGGCCATCCAGGCCGTACCGATCTTCAGCTGCCCGCCGAAGAAGACGTCTGGCGCGTAGCCGAAGCCGGACAGGTGGTCGAAGTGCTCGTGGGTGACGACGAGGAGGTCCAGCTTTCCGCCCGTGGCGGCCACGATGTCGGCCGCGACCCGCTTCATGCGATCCGCCGCGCCCTGGATGCCCTGCAGCACGCCGCAGTCGATCAGGATGGAGCTCGTCGCCTCCCCCGTCCCGACGCGCAGCAGGAAGCAGTCGCCCAGGAGGCCCTTGTACATCCGCACGGTGACGGGCGGGGCGGAGGCGACCGGGGCGGGGGAGTCCGGCACGGCGTCAGCTCCGGTGCAGCATGGCGAACGGCTCAGCCGCCGAACGGGCCGCCGCCGCGCCGAAGTAGAGCGCGCGCAGATCGGAGGCGGCGGCCCCGCTGAGGTAGTCTCGCTGCTGCTGCAGGCGGTCGTCGTCGTCGATGCGCTTGCGGACGGCGTAGCGGATGCCGCCGTCGCGCAGGTCCACGATCAGGGTCGCGCCGCCGCGGATGACGAAGTCGGCGGCCGTGGGATCGACGCCGTCTCCCCCTGCGTCGGCGGCGGCCTGCTGGGCGGGGTCGAAGAAGGCGCGGCGGCGCTGGCCGACCTCGATCACCAGCTGCCGCAGGTCCTGCCCGTCGGGGCCGGCGCGGCGGGCCATTCGCACGGAGTGCACCTCCACGGCGGGGCGCCCGGTCCGCTTGGAGCGTGCGATGGTGGCCGGGGCGGCGGCGGTGAGCGCGACGCCCAAAAGCGCCTCCCACGACGGGACGATGTCGTCGGAAAGCGCCGCCAGCCAGTCGTGCACTTTGGCCTGGTTCTTCCGCGCCTGCAGCCAGATGTCGCGCCGCTTGAAGCGCGCCTCCAGGTCCAGCTTCAGGCGGTGGAAGTCGAACCGGCACTCGGCGAGGGCAGGCGCCCGCGTCGTCGGCCCCTCCCACATCAGGCTGTCGGGGGCCATCGAGGTGATCGCGTGAGGGAAGACTCCGCGCCTGCGGAACGCCTCGGCGATGGCGACGCGGTAGCGCAGCGGGTCGTCGGGCACGAGGTCGGCGTCGGCGGTGATCATGGCGCGCAGGAACTCGCCGAAGCGCAGGTCCATCGGCGGCACGTAGTCGAGCGCACGCACGCAGATGCGCAGCATCTGGTCGGCGGCCTTCTCCGCCTCGCGCGCCATGCGCCGGGCGAGGTCCGGACCGAGCTGCTGGCCCGGAGGCGGCATCCCCCCCGCAATGCGCAGGAGGTCGCCGGAGCGCCGCTCGAAGATGGAGACGAAGGCGTCGAACACCGCCGCGACGAGGTAGGCGCCCCGGGCATGCGGCTCAGGCTCCTGGGCGTAGGCGCCCTGCTGCGGGTCGCCCTCGTCCGGCGTCTTGTCCAGGCCCTCGCGCAGGGCGCCCGCCATGCCGCGGGCGTCGGCGAACTGGCGCGCGAGGCCGGTGAGGAGCGTGCGCACCCGCAGGTCTCCGCCCTTCGCCGCCAGCTCGTGCTGCACCACGCCGGGAAGGGTGAAGTGCTGCAGGAGCGCCACGATGTCGGCGAAGGCCTCGTGGAAGGCCAGCGTGTCGAGCGTGGTCGGCTCGATGAAGCGGTCGTGCATCCCATCCAGGATGGCGTGGGTGGTCTCGTGGGCGATCACGTCGTGGGAGAGGCAGGTGAACACCCAACCGCCCGGCAGGCTTCGCCCGCCCGCCGCCGGCTGCGCGCGGAAGTAGCCGAACAGGAGCGCGCGCTTCTGCGGGCTGTAGTAGGCGTTGTCCTCGCGCATGGCGTGGGGATAGACGCGCAGCCGCTGGAGGTAGCCGTCGTCGACGAGCGTGCTCCAGTCCTGCCCCGGAGCGGGACGCTCCGGCGCCCACAGCACCTTGCGGCCGAGCGCCCGCTCGAAGTTGCGGATGGTCTTCATCGCCACCGCGTAGACCATCTGCTGGTGGAACTGCGGCCGCCCCTCGGACGGCGGCAAGCCGTCCTGCGCCAGCAGCAGGGGGTCGTTGGGGTCGACGGGCGCATAGAAGAGGCCGCTGGCGGGATCGACGTCGACCACCTCCAGGTATTCGCCGATCGGGCCCGGCTCCAGCCGCGCCTCCCACGGCTCCTCCCAGGGCAGGCTGACCACCGCGTCGTTGAAGACGGCGGTCTCGAGCGAGGTCGAGGCGAGGGGATCGAAGGCGTAGACGCGCAGCCGTCGCGCCGCGGGCGCCGGGTAGCCCGCGTGGCCTGACGAGGCAGCCTGCGCCTTGGATTCCATTGCGCTTTCCCCAACGGCAGGGGATACCTACGCCCAACAGGTGTCAATCAGCGTAGAGTGGTGTTGTCGGCTTGAGTTCAGCGTCGCGGGCGGGGGCCCCGGCGAAGACGGGGAGCGACGGTCATGCCCGATGTTCATCCGGCGCCCGGAGTGCGGATCACCGTTCCCGAGGGGATGACCGTCACGCCCATGGGCTCCTCCGGTTCGGCGCTGGCGGCGGCCGCGGCGGCTCCCTCGCAACCCTCTCCGATGGACGAGAGCCTGCTGGCCGCCGGCTTCCATGTCGTCGCCGACGTGCGGATGGCGCGCACGGCCGCCGCGGCGCCGGGCCTGGGCGCCGCCGCAGCCCCGCCCACCGTCAGCGTCGACGTGCAGGCGCAGGAGAGCGCGATCCTCCTCCTGGAGACGGGCGACGGCGTGTTCGCCTGGAACTATCCGCAGGCTCGTCGCCCCCAGCCCGCCGGGCTGGGCATGGCGGCGTCTATGCCCGGCGCGACGCTCGTGTTCAGCATGGCGCCGCCGGCGGCGGGGGACGCGCTCGCATTCGGCTTGGGCGACATCTTCAGCCCGGTGCTGCACTGGGTGATGGGCGAGATCGACGGAGTGCGCGCCCGCGTGCTCAAGTTCTTCGTCGGCAAGGCGATCGACCTCGTGATCGACAAGGTCGAGGGCGCGGCCGTCACCGGGCTGACCTCTCTGGCGCCCGACAACCCCGCGCTGTGGAAGCCGGGCGGCTCGCCGATCGCGGCGCCGGCCTCCACGCCCTCGGGCGGCGCGCCGCAGGTGCTGCTGATGGTGCACGGCACCTTCTCCAACACAACCGGCAGCTTCGGGGCGCTGACCACCACGGCGGAGGGCCGCGCCTTCCTCGCCGAGGCGCGAGCGAGGTATGCTGCGGTCTGGGGCTTCGACCACAAGACGCTGGCGGTCGGGCCGGACGCCAACGCCTCGGACATGATCGTGGCGCTCCAGCCGCTCCTGCCGCAGGGGGCGGTGGTGGACGCGGTGGCCTACAGCCGAGGCGGGCTCGTCTACCGCGAGCTGGCCGAGCGTCTGCTCCCGCAGGTGCGCCCCGACGTGACCCTGCGCAAGGCCGTGTTCGTGGCCTGCACGAACGGCGGCACGCACCTGGCGGAGCCGAAGAACTGGAAGGCTCTGGTCGACCTCTACACCAACGCCGCCATGGCCGCGACGCGGGCGATCACGGCCGCGGCCGGCGCGCCCCTGGCGGGCGTGATCGCGGGCGTGACGATCCAGCTCGTCGCCCAGTTCGTGCAGTACCTGTCGGTGGTGGCCATCGGCGACCAGAAGGTCCCGGGGCTGGCGGCCATGGAGCCCGATCCCGGCGCGATCGTGCGGGCGCTGAACGGCGCCGCCGTCCCTGCGGCCGTCCGGACCGCCTACCACGCCATCACTTCCAACTTCGTGGCGAAGCTCGATCTGGCGAAGGGGATCACCAAGGACCTGGAGGAGATGATCACGGACGGGGTGACGAACCAGCTGTTCGGCGACGACAACGACCTCGTCGTCGACACGCAGTTCATGACCATGCTGGGGTCGCGGGGCGCGCTGCTCAAGCCGGCCGACGTGTTCGCCTTCGGTTCGGGCGACAGCGTCTGCCACACGACCTATTTCGCGGCGCCGCAGACGGCGCAGCAGCTGTCGGGCTGGCTGACATAGAGAAGCGGCGGGGGGAGGACGCGGATGTCGAACATCGCCGGCAAGGCCTATGCGATGAACGTGCTGACCCCGATGCGTCCCTGGCGCACCTGGATCCAGGTCCTGCTGTTCATGCTGGCCCGCGCCATGCCCGTGCAGCTGCGCGGCCTCCTGGGCTTGAAGCTGATTCACTTCGCCCGCTGGGTGATCATTCGCCGGGACGCGTGGCCGGACCTCGGACAGGGCAGGCAGACGCTCGACAACGACTACATGCTGTTCCTGTCGAACTTCAACGGCACCTGGGACCAGTATATCGACGCCTTCGCGGACGGTATCCCCGGTGGGCTGGACCTGTTCTGGTACGCCAGCACCAAGTACCCGCACTCCATCCCGATCTCGAGTTTCAAGGCCTACATCGGCGCCAACCAGATCCAGACGGGGTACTACTACAACGCCACGCCCGGCTCGGCGCAGCGCGACATCAAGGCGGCGCTGCGGGTGCGGCGGGCGGTGCTGGCGCTGGCCGAGGCGCACCGATCGGGGGACGCGGCCGCCTTCGCGGCGGCTTGGCGGCGGGAGCTGACGGGGCTGGGCGCCTCGCTCGCCGCGCCCGGCTTCGCGCCGATCGCGTCGGTCTCGACCGAGCGGGCGGACGCGGCGCGACAGGCGTTCATCGCCGACCTCGTCGCCAAGCGCGCGCAGGAGACGGCGCATGCCTGACCTCGACGGCGGCCACCTGTTCCTGACCGTGCTGGCGCCGGTGCGCACCGACGCGATGCTCGACCCCATCGTGGGCCGCTCGCGCTCGCACGGGCACATGCTGGCGCAGAAGCTGGCGCTGATCCCGACCGGGCGGCAGACCGCGGCCTCCGCGCCCGACGGCTGGGCCTCGCCCTTCTCGCGCAACACGATGAACCACCTGGCGCGGTTCGCCATCATCGACGGACCGGCTTTCAACGGCCGCGTGTCCGAAGACACGCTCGTAGGGCTGCTGAAGGGGACCGACCCCCTCGTCGCCCAGCCTGCCGACGCCCTGACCAACCCCTTCCTGCTGTTCGCCGCCGACGTCGACGCGCAAGGCCTCACGGACGTAGGCCCGGCCGTCCGCGCCTACACCGACGCCCTGTGGGCGACGATGAAGGACGACCTCGTGGTGATCTTCGGCCACTGCGTCGGCTTCGAGGGCGTGGCCGACGCGGACGGCTTCTTCGCCTACGTCCGCCGCTGCCAGGTCGAGACGACCATGCCGTTCAACGACTACTGGCTGGACGGCCTGCCGCTGCCGCCCGACAAGCCCGGCGGCGGCGCGGCGGGGATCGTCAAGCCCGCCGCCTACGCGCTGTGCGCGCTCGCCGCCGTCTGGCTGGCGGCGGTGCTGATCGACGTGGTCAGCGTAGCGCTGGGCTTCCACGGCGACCTACCGCGGCTGGCGAGCCGGCTCGCGGTCTGGGGCGTGATCCTGGGCCTGGCGGTGGTCGTCGTGGTGGGGATCGTCGCCTGGATCGCCTACCGCTGGGTGATGGCCAAGGGCGCGAAACCGCTTCCCACCGC